>CAYHPV010000016.1:10505-12934 GCA_964358735.1 uncultured Candidatus Peribacteria bacterium
GGAAGATCGGCCTCTGCTTTTTTTTCAATGAGCAACTCATGACTCCGACGATACTCAATCAGATCCCGAATACGAATAAGAGAAATCCCATGCGCCTCAGAAAAAGCCACGAGCTCTGGCAGTCGAGCCATCGAACCATCCTCATTCATTACCTCGCAAATCACGCCAACAGATGTCAGGCCGGCCATACGGAGGAGATCACACGTCGCCTCGGTGTGCCCAGCGCGCACAAGCACACCTCCAGACTTCGCCACGAGTGGAAAAACGTGTCCAGGTCGGACAAAATCGGAAGGCACAGAACCAGTATCAGCCATCTTTCGAATTGTCACCGCACGGTCTTCCGCAGAAATACCGGTAGAAATACCGGCAGCCGCATCAACCGTCACGGTAAAATTACAACCATGAACCTCCCGAGGTTCACTCACCATCGGATCAAGCGAAAGTCGCCGCGCAATCTCAAGAGAAACTGGTGTGCATATAAGACCGCTCGCTTTTTTTGCCATGAAAGAAATATCAGCAGGCCGAACAAACTCTCCCGCCATGATCAAATCACCCTCATTTTCACGCTGTTCATCATCCACCACTAGCACCATGTTACCGGCAGCAAGATCGGAAATTGCCTGAGTAATGGAAGCAAAAGGTGCCATAAAAAGTTTCTTAGAGAGAGTAGCGCACGAATCGTACAATCTGAATATTTTCACCCATTCGCGCACCCAAGTCGGTGAGAAGTTGTCCAATGGTCACGTCGGGATTTTTCACAAATGGCTGCGTCATGAGAGCCGCCTCCTCGCGAAATTTCTTTTCCTTACCGAGCATGATTTTTTCCCACATGCCTTCTGGCTTTCCTTCCTGCGCGAGCTGAGCTTTCCAGATCTCCTGCTCCTTTTCAATGAGCTCATGCTGCACCTCTTCCGGTTTTACATAGAGAGGATTCATCGCCGCACAATGCATCGCAAGATCTTTGGCAAAGGCAAGAAAGTCCTCATTTCGAGCCACGAAATCAGTCTCACAGCCGAGCTGCACCATGACACCAAGACGTAAATTACCATGCACATAGGTGGAGACAACTCCCTGAGAAGTCGAGCGTTCACTGCGTTCCACCGCCTTGGCTTCACCACGCTTTCGCAAAAGTTCAATGGCCTTATCGAGACTGCCATCCGCCTCTTCTAGAGCTTTTTTACACGCCATCGTCGAGACACCCGTCATCTCACGAAGCTCTTTAATCATATCCATTGAAATTGCCATAAAAAGAAAAAATTAAGAAGTATGATGGGGGAAAGCATTACCGGTCAGATGGGAATAAATCGCACCAACCGGAATGTATCGTATGAGCGGGGTTATGCCAGGAAAAGTAACTTCACGGCCGAGCCAAGCCATAAAGCCGACTCGGACAGAAAAGAAAAAAAGCACGAGCCAAAAAAGAATACCAATCCAGAGAACATACGAAACGAGCACGAGAGAAAAAAACCAGACCACGAAAAGCGCAAACGCCTGCCGCACATGAAACACCGCAAAAGAGATATGTGGAAATTTCAAGAGCGTGATAAGGCCGAAAACCACCGACGCGAAAGGAAGATAACAGAGGGCAGCAGCGAACCTGACTGACAAGGCGTAGTGCATAGAGGAGTACATGGGACAAAAAAGATTACGCGGCAACTTTCTTCACCGTTTTTCGACCAGCGAGAAACGCATCGGCGATCTTCGAAACAAAAAACTGCAAAGATCGAAGAGCATCATCATTGCCGGGAATCACATACTGGACACCATCGGGATTCCCATTGGAGTCGACAAGACCGACAACCGGAATCTTCATTCGTGCCGCCTCTTTCACCGCGAGCTGATCACGAACGACATCACAGACAAAGAGCGCATCGGGTGGGCGGGTCATCGAGCTCACACCTCCGAGAGATGCCTCGAGCTTATTGATCGTTTTTGCAAGTTTTGACGCCTCTTTTTTCGTATATTTTTCAAAATTATTTAGTTTCTGCTCCATCTTCAAGTCCTGCAAATAGCGAATTCGTCGAGAGAGTGTGCCATAGTTCGTCAAGAGTCCCGGAATCCATTTGCTCGTGACATACGGCATATCAGCCCGTCTAGCCTCTTCCGAAACAATCTTGATCGCCTGTGGCTTGGTTCCGACAAAAAGAATGACACGACCTTCTTCGGCCAATTTTTTCACCGCATCGAGGGCCTGCTCGAGCTTATGGGCCGTTTTCTGGAGATCAAAAACGTGAATACCCGCTCGCTCTCCATAGAGATAGTTTTTCATTTTGGGATTCCACTTGTGGGTCTTATGACCAAAATGAGCCGCAGCATCGAAAAGTTCCTGTGCGGAGATAGAAAAACCGGTTGGGGAAGTTGACATATTCCTTGGGGTTAAAGCTGAAAGTCCTTTGACTCCCCTCAAGGCTCCTTACGGAGAGGAAGAG
>CAYHPV010000017.1:0-10796 GCA_964358735.1 uncultured Candidatus Peribacteria bacterium
TAACATAAAAAATAAAACCGAGAGAGTATAGTGCCCTTCCCGGTTTCAGAATGCAATATAAAAACCTATATCTACACCTTAGCCGCCACCTTCTTCGCCCTCGGCTTCACCGGCACCACCGCGCTCTTCGCGACCTCCACGAGCTGAGCAAAGACCTCCGGCTCAGTGCGAGCGATCTCAGACATCACCTTACGATCAAGTAAGACAGCTTTTTTAGTAAGACCTTCAATGAATCGGCTATAATTAATCCCGGCAGCTCGGCAGGCGCCATTCAATCGGACAATCCAGAGCCTTCGCATAACTCGTTTTTTATTCTTGCGATCGACATATTCGTGTTCACCGGCCTTCATCCAGGCAGTTTTTGCCTGCTTAAAGGTGCGATTTCGAAGACCTCGGTAACCCTTGGTCGCCTTGAGCATTTTTTTATGTCGTTTGTGTGAGGCAACACCTCGTTTGACGCGTGGCATGGGAAGAAAAATTAATAATTAGATCAGACGGAGTAAACCCTTGATTCGGTGAATTTCACCAGGGTGGCCCTGGACAACACCCTTTCGGAAGCTTCGCTTTTGTCGCTTGGACTTGCCAACCATGAGATGTCGGTGAGCGGCCTTATCAAATTTGATTTTGCCAGTGCCGGTAAGCTTGAATCGCTTCTTTGCACCGCTGTGGGTTTTTTGTTTCATACAAATAGGAGATAAAAAACGTTAAGAATTTTCTGCTGAAGACGGTGTGCTAGGTGGAGTAGTGCCACCCGTTGGACTCTTTCCGGAAACAGCCGGCCCCAAGTTTGCCACAGATGCCCCTCCCGGCGCAAGCATCATTATCAATTGATTCCCTTGTCTCTTGGCGGGATCCTCAATTTTGGCCACATCCTTGACCATCGCGTAAAGCTGCTCCAGCTTATCGCGACCAAGGTTCAAGTGGGCCGCCTCACGGCCTCGAAACATTAAAACCACCTTCACCATATTTCGCTCAGCAAGGAACTTTTTCGCCTGTTTCGCCTTCACCTCAAGATCATGCACGCCCGTGCGCAAGGAAATTCGAATCCCCTTCACCTCCGTCTGTTTCTGCTGAGCCTTGTGCTTTCGCTCCATTTTCTGCTGACGGTACATGTATTTACCATAATCCATCAGTTTGCAAACCGGTGGCTGGGCGTTTGGAGCGACCTCAACCAGATCAACCTCCTGTTCTCGAGCCATTTCTTTCGCCCGTTCAATAAGCACAACACCGAGCGGCTCCCCTGCATCATCGATGAGGCGAACGCTGGCAGAACGGATCTGATCATTAATACGTGGGTGCTTGGCCATAAGTGAGAGGATTGTAGAGCGAAAGCCATTTTTCGTCAACGGAGTTTTGTATGAAATTTGCACCAAATGCCGTGGCGCCCTAGAATACAGGCCATGGCAAACGCAACCACAAAACCAACGCGTCGCACAACCCGGGTAGTCAACATCGGTTCTGTCGCTATTGGCGGGACAAATCCGATAGCGATTCAGTCGATGTGTACGACGAAGACACACGATGTGAAGAGTACCGTTAAACAAATTCTCGCCCTCGAAAAAGTAGGCTGCGAAATTATTCGTGTCACGGTGCCATTTCCAGCGGATGCTGAAAGCATCGCAGCTATCAAGAAAAAAATTCACATTCCACTCGTCGCTGACATTCACTTCGACTACCGTATGGCAATCGCCTCAATGAAGAATGGTGCCGATAAAATTCGCATCAATCCAGGAAACATTGGAAAAAAAGAGTGGGTGACAGAAGTGATCGAGACCGCAAAAAAATACAAATGCGCGATTCGTATTGGAGTAAATGCCGGTTCGCTCGAGAAAGATCTTTGGGCCAAGTACGGCCGTCCCGAGCCTGCCGCTCTCGTGGAGTCTGCCGTGAGATGGGTGGAGTTTTTCGAACAGCACAATTTCCATAATCTCGTGATCGCATTAAAAAGTAGCAACGTCCCAGAGATGATCGAGTCGTATGAAAGAATCGCCGCACAGTGTGATTATCCCCTCCATCTTGGGGTGACCGAGGCGGGAACATTTGTCACAGGAAGTGTAAAAAGTGCCATCGGCATAGGAACACTCCTCCATAAGGGGATCGGAGATACGATCCGTGTGTCACTGTCAGAAGATCCTTTGGAAGAAATAAAAGTCGCGAAAGAAATTCTCAAATCTCTGCATCTGTATGAAAAAGAACGAACCATTATCGCCTGTCCAACCTGCGGACGCGTCGAAGTGGATCTTATCAAGCTTGCGCATCAGGTAGAGGAAAAAACCGCCTACATCAAGAAGCCAATCAAGATCGCCGTCATGGGTTGCGTCGTGAATGGTCCAGGTGAGTCACGCGAGGCGGACTATGGCATTGCTGCCGGTCGCGGCTGTGGGATTATTTATAAAAAAGGAGTTATGGTAAAAACCGTCGAAGAAAAGCAACTCCTTCAGGAGTTACTCGCGATCATCGACGCCGACTATCCTATTACCGCATAGCGATGATGAAAAATATTGTCATTCTCGGCAGCACTGGCTCAATCGGAACACAGGTTCTCGATGTGATTCGCGAGAACTCGGATCGTTTTCACATCGTCGGGATGTCGGCGCATCAGAACATCGAACTCTTCAACAAGCTCATCCAGGAGTTCGAGCCCGATCGTATCTGCGTGACAGATGAATCAAAAATTCCAGAGTTGAAAATCGAGCGCTATCCGGTGAGTAAAAAATTTCCAGAACTCGTTCCTGGTGAAGATGGGATAAGCGAGCTCATCCGCGATCCAAATGTGGAAATGGTGGTCAACGCCATCAGTGGTGTCCAGGGAATTATCCATACAATTACCGCTATCCAAAGCCGAAAAACGGTCCTCATCGCCAATAAGGAAAGTCTTGTGAGTGCCGGTGATATGATGCTCAGTATGGCAAAAAAATATCAGTCACTCATTATCCCGATCGACTCCGAGCTCACAAGCATCATTCAGTGTCTCGAAGGTCGTAATGAAAAAGACATCGAAAAAATTATTCTTACTTGCTCGGGTGGCCCTCTTCGTGGAGCCACAAAAAGCGATCTCAAAAAAGTCACGCGTCAGCAGGCGCTCAGTCATCCCGTCTGGAAGATGGGCGAAAAAATCACCATCGACTCTGCAACACTCATGAATAAAGGCTTTGAGCTGATCGTTGCCAGTGGGTTCTTCAAAATTCCTCCACATCAAATCGACGTCGTCGTGCATCCCGAGTCGATTATTCACAGTATGATTCAGTGGAAAGATGGAAATGTTACGGCGACGATGTCCCCTCCGGACATGCGATTTGCTATTCAGTACGCGCTCTTTTTTCCTGAACGCGAAGAGACGAAACTCCCACGTCTCGATCTCACAAAAATAGGAGCCCTCCATTTTGAAAAGCCTGACGAGTCTATTTTCGAAGGCCTGACACTCGCTCGCGGAGCGGCTCAGGTACAGGGAAATATGCCAGCGATCCTCAACCACGCCAACGACGAAGCGGTACAGAAATTCCTTCAGAATGAAATCGCCTTCCACGAAATCTATCCGTATATTCGTTCCCATACCAAAATTCACGACTACAATCCCGAGCCAAATCTGGAAGAAATTGTCGAGCTTACATCATGTACTCATCACGACGCATGAATATCGCGATTATCGCCGCCGCCGGGAAAAGTATGCGCATGAAAGGTATCGACAAGATCGAGACAATCGTTTGTGGAAAGCCACTAATTCTCCATACGCTGGCACCATTTCTCGCCTCGAAAAAAATTGACCACATTATTATTACATGTAATTCAGAGAATAAAAAACGTCTGCAAAAAATATTTTCAGCAAAGAAATTTTCAAATATATATCTCGTTCTCGGCGGAGAGTCACGATTTGACTCCGTAAAAAACGGCTTCCTCTACGCAGAAAAGAACTTCAAGCTCTCGCCAGATTCCACGATACTCTTTCACAACTCTGGAAATGTTTTGGTCACTCAGGAAGAAATAGAGACTTCAATGCAACTCGCAAAAACATCAGGCGCCTGCATCATCGCGCGTCCCGTATCCGACACATTGAAAAAAATAAATGACAAAAATCTCATTACACGCAGTGAAGATCGATCCAGTATGCTTCACGCGGAAACACCACAAACGTTCCGCTACGACATCCTGAAAAAAGCTTATAATAAAGCCGAAAAAGACCATATGGAGTTCACCGACGAAGCCCAGCTCATCGAGCATCTTGGCCTGCCAGTTTCATGGACTCTCGCCTCAACCTTCAATCGAAAAATTACGACGCAACATGATCTCGAGTACACAAAATATCTCATCGAAAAAACAGGCGCTCAGCGCCTTGTGTATGGACTCGGGACCGACACCCATCTCTTCGACAAATCTTCAAAAAAATCTCTCACGCTCTGTGGAATAAAAATTCCAGGAATCCAGAAACTCTCAGGAAATTCAGATGCCGACGTTGCGCTCCATGCCCTTACCGCTGCGATTTCACAGGCTATAGGCGGAGGCTCTCTCGGAACTTTTTCAGATAGCCTCTGCAAAAAAGGCGTCACCGATAGTGCGAAGTATCTCGATCATATTCTCGTAAAAGCAAAAGAAAAACACACCCGCATTACCCACATCGGTTTGAACTTCGAGTGCAAAAAACCAAAGATCGATCCCCTGGCGCCCCGACTCAGAAAATCACTCGCAAAACTTCTCAATCTCCCGATAACTGAGATCGGAATTACCGCTACCACTGGAGAAAATACGACGCCATCTGCACGTGGCGAAGGTATCTATTGTATGGCAATTGTGACCGTTGATATTTCCACATAACATGCATCTCAATACTCCTGCAAAAATAAATCTCACCCTCGATATTCTGAAAAAAACTCCGTCGGGCTACCACGAAATGCAGTCCATCATGACACCGATTTCTCTCTTTGATCGAGTCACGATTCGTGTGATAAAAAAGGCAGGAATAAAGCTAAAAACATCAGGCATCACATCTCCAAAAGGCGAAAAAAATATTGTCCATCAAGCCGCCGCGCTCTTCTTCAAAACAATCAAAAAGCCACCAAGCATATCAATCCATTTGCACAAAAATATTCCCACCTGCGCCGGCCTCGGCGGCGGTTCCAGTGATGCCGCAGCCACACTCACGCTGCTTAATAATCTCTACCGCAAGCCACTCAACCGCAAACAGCTCGTCACAATCGCAACACTCCTCGGCATGGAAGTTCCATTTTTTCTCGAACCAAAGCTCGCCCTCATCACTCACTTCGGCGAAAAAATCACTCCCATGAAACGCCTCACACTCGAGCACAAGCATCCGTTGGGGACAAAAAAACTTCCAATTATCACTCTTTATTTTCCAAAAATCAAAAAAAAATCAACAAAAAACCAGTATGAAAGCCTTGATATCTCCCTCTGCGGAAAAGAAACATCAAAAACTGCAAAGCTTCTTAAGCTCCTAAAAACATCACCTAAATCCTGGGATCCTGAGTGGAACCTCCTTCTTCACAATGACTTCCAGCAGCTCTATAGGAATATTCCGACTGACAAAAAGAGTCACCTCTCGGGTTCTGGCCCAATACGATTCTCAATCAGTGAATGATATTATGCTTGAGGCTTCAGGTTAAAGCCAATTTTCCGTTTAGACTTTTCTTCTTTCGAATATGACAAAAGCTGCTTAATGGCGGCAAAAATCGACTGGAACCGCTGGTCGTATTTTTCTTCCAGCTCCTCAATTTTTTCACGTAAATCCCTATGATCTTCCATCATTTCTCGTAGTTTCGTAAACATTCGCATAATTTGAATATTCACCCGTATAGCACGTTCACTTTTGAGGACACTCGAAAGCATGGCAACACCCTGTTCCGTGAAAGCATAAGAGCGATAACGAATTCCACCATATCCCGAACTTGAGGTCACAAATTGTGACCTCAAGTTTTTGCTTTCAGCTTGAGTCAATTTCAACATAAAATCACCAGGAAATCGTTCAAGATTTCTTTGAACCGCCTGATTCAAAACTTTTGTTTCAACTCCATAGAGTTCCGCTAGGTCCCTATCGATCATTATTTTTTTCCCACGTAGGAGATAAATCTTTTGGCTAATTATAGTATCAGCGAGTGAAAGCATCTTGGATTTTTTCATAAGAAAAATGGTTAGGATTCCTGTATCCTAACACACGGAGATGACAGGAACTTAACAAACTCCTGAAATTTTTCTGAAAAATCATCATCACTCCACCCCCATCCTTCCCGTAATCGCCCTCGAAATCGTACTTTCATCAGCATAACCAAGCTCGCCACCAACCGGGAGCCCGCGGGCAATACGGGTCACTCGCACATCACCACAGGACTTCAGCATTTTTGTGATATACATGGCCGTCGTTTCGCCTTCGATACTAGGATTTACCGCGATAACGACCTCACGAACACTTCCCTCTTTCACTCGCTTTTCCAGCTCATAGAGTTTCAAATCTTCCGGACCAATACCATCCATCGGCGACAAAACCCCATGCAGCACATGATATAAGCCACTAAATGCCCGTGATTTTTCAATCGCGACCACATCCAAAACATGTTCTACCACGCACACCACCGACTGATTTCGCGCATCATCTCGACAAATCGAGCACAACGCATCATCCGCCAGATGCCAACACCGAGCGCAGAACTCAACGCCATCTTTCATATTCAAAACCGAGTCACCAAGATCTTTAATCCGTGAGTGCGGAGAATGCAGTAAATGAATAGCCAGTCGCTCAGCCGTTTTCGGACCAATACCCGGCAACCGCGAAAACTCATCGATCAGATTCTGTATGGATTTTGGGAGAAAGGAGCTCATATGGCAGGAGTATAGCAAGAAAATCAGCACGCTTGAAACAAAATCTACCTCCCAATAAGTCTCAAAAACTCGGATCGCGTGGTATCATTTTTCTTAAATAATCCCAACTGTGCTGAGGTAGTCACAACACTATTTTGCTTCTCAACACCTCGCGCCATCATACACAGATGTTGCGCTTCAAGCACGACACCAACACCCTTAGCACTCAGTAATTGCTCAAGCGCAAGGGCAATTTGCGATGTCAGCCGTTCTTGATTTTGCAAACGACGGGAAAAAATTTCTACCAAGCGAGGGAGTTTCGATAAGCCAATAATTTTTCCATTTGGAATATATCCGATATGCGCCTTTCCAAAAAATGACAACATGTGGTGCTCGCACGTTGAGTAGAACTCAATATTCTTCACTACAATCATTTCATCATAATGCTCGTCATCAAAAACCGTCAAAACATCTTCAGGCTTCTTTCCATATCCGGAAAAAAGCTCTTTATACGCCTCGGCTACCCGCCTCGGCGTCCCCTGCAAGCCCTCCCTCGCGTTGTCTTCCCCAAGGGCCGTAATCAGTTGCGTCACGATCTGTTCTATGCAATGTGTGTCCATAGCGAGGCCAATTCTAGGCCAAATTCGCGCCAGCAGCAACTGAATAACAAGGGTCCATCAAAGCAGCATGCCACAAATTTACTTCCCAAGCCTCTGAAACGCCCCAAGAATCCTGCGCCAGAAAAAGACCAAAAACAACACGGTCGCCAGACCCGTCGTCACAGCACTATACCAAAAAGTTGCAGCCCCTCCACCTATTTCCCACAGCGCGCCACCGATCCAGCTCGCCAGAATGACCGTCAGTCCCGTGACCGTGAAAAAAATCCCCATCCCCGTCGCCTTCAGGTGATCCGGAGAAAGTTCGACAGCAAAGGCACGAACCCCAACCTCGATAAAGGCAAAAGAGAGGCCATACAGAGCAAAAAGTCCAACACTAAAAATCACATCCCCACCCCAGACAAATCCAAGAGACATCAGTGAGAAGAGTGCGAAACTAATAAACACCAGAATCGCCTTTCCAAAACCATCAGCAAGTTTTCCAACCGGCAATGAAAAGGCCGTTTGCACAATGTTGAAAACAAGATACATCAAAGGAATTGATTCGATACCAATGCCAAAATCCCCGGCTCGTAAAAGCAGAAACGCATAACTGATTTTTCCCAAATGAAACAACATGCTCACCGAAATAAATTTCCAAAACTCACTTCCGAATTTTTTTCGATCAGAGGTAAAGTCACTCCAAGTCGGCATCGCAACTTTTTTCTTGAGCCCATTCGCCGGCGTCTCTTCAGTAACTTTCTTATCAGGCTCTCGCACAGGAAGCAAAAAGAGAATCGCTAAAACCGCAGGAATAAGCGATAACCAGACAATATGTCGCATCGGTAAATTCCAGGCAAGCAGCGCGATCACAAGAGCATTTCCAACAATCGCTCCAGCTGTATCCATCGTGCGATGAAATCCAAATGCGAACCCCCGCCTCCCCTTTTCAATCGACTCCGCAAGCATCGCATCACGTGGCGATGTTCGTATCCCTTTTCCTCCCCTATCAAAAAACCGCGCCAAAAAGACCATAAACGCCGAACCCCCAAGGGCCAGAAAAAACTTTCCGAGGGCCGCCACGCTATAGCCGAGAATAATAAACAACTTTCGCTTCTTCAGTCGATCAGAAATCCAGCCAAACCAGACCTGCACCAGATTTGCCGTACCATCAGCGATACCTTCGATCACCCCAAGAAGCCCGACGCTCAATCCGAGCTCCACCACAAAATACATGGGAAGAATCGGAAACAACATATCCCCCGCGACATCCGCGAGAAAACTCGTAATACCAAAAAGCACAATAGTACGAGAGAGAGGTTTTGACACAGCATGAGACATGCGCAAAGTATACTACTTTTCTCCATACTCCTTCCAGCTCTTGATCTTCAAATCGTCAAGCTTGTATCTACCAAGTGCCTCCGCCATAATCTTCGCAACTTGCGTATTGGTGATCAAAGGAATATTGAGATCAATCGCCTTTCGTCGGATCAGGTAGCCATCAGTAACCTCCTGCCGATTATAGTTTTTTGGAATATTGATGACGAGATCAATACCATGTGAGGTAAGGGCTTCAAGAAGATTTGGAGATTTTTTCGACTGAATTTTATGAAGCTCCACCACCTCGACTCCATTACTCTTGAGAAACTCTGCGGTCCCCTCGGTCCCATAAAGTGTATAGCCCATCTTCACAAACTGGCGTGCCGCAGGCAAAAAGTCGGCCTTATCCTCCGTGCGTCCGATACTCACCAGAATATTTTTCTTTGGAAGTGCAAACCCAACCGAGATCATCGCTTTCAAAAGTGCCTCATGTAAATCATCTCCAAAACAGGCAACCTCACCCGTCGACGCCATCTCCACACCGAGCACTGGATCGGCACCCTTCAATCGTGGAAATGAAAACTGCGGAACTTTCACGCCAACATAATCAAGATCAAGCGTTCGTGGCTTATTCACAAGCAAATCAAGGACGCTCTTCTCGCCAAGCATCGCACGAGTCGCAATATCGATGAAGTTATATCCGGTTACTTTCGAGGCAAATGGGAAACTTCGTGACGCACGCAAGTTACACTCGATGACTTTGATATCATTATTTTTCGCCAAAAATTGAATATTAAACGGACCGGTAATATTCAACTCACGCGCAATCTCTTTCGCAATCACCTTCACGCGGCGAATCGTCTCGATATAGAGTTTTTGAGGCGGCAACACAATCGACGCATCACCCGAGTGAACCCCAGCATTTTCAATGTGCTCAGAAATCGCATAGATCAACACACGGCCATGATGAGCCACGGCGTCGACTTCAACCTCCTTCGCACCGGTCTCAAACTTGCTCACGACGACTGGAGCATCACTACCAAGTCGTGCTGCCTTTCCAAGAAACGCACGCAACGACTCAACATCCTGCGCGACACTCATCGCCGCACCAGACAGGACATATGAAGGCCGAACCAGCACGGGATATCCGACATTCTCAGCAAATTTCTCAACCTCCGGGAGGTTTTTCAGCTCTTTCCACTGCGGCTGGTCGATATCAAGCTTATCAAGCATGCCAGAAAAAAGATGTCGATTTTCCGCACGATCAATATTCTCCGCCGTCGTTCCAAGAATCTTCACACCCGCGCGACGCAACTTCATCGCGATATTATTTGGAATCTGTCCCCCCATCGAAACAATAACACCATCAGCCTTTTCTTTCTCATATATATCGAGCACGCGCTCGAGAGAAAGCTCATCAAAATACAACTTGTCACACATATCGTAATCGGTCGAAACCGTCTCTGGATTATAGTTAATCATGATCGTCTCGTGTCCGAGGCGGGCGACGGTCTGCGCCGCATTCACGCAGCACCAGTCAAATTCAACCGATGAGCCGATGCAATACGGGCCGCTACCAAGAACAATATACTTCTTAGTAGACTTTTTCCGCGCACCAGCCTTTCTGCTCACCACCGCCATATCATCCTTATTTCCATGGTACGTGACATACATATAATTCGTCTTTGCGGGATACTCGGCCGCGAGCGTATCGATTTGTTTCACCACCGGAAAAATTTTCATTTTTGTACGCGCTGCACGTACATCGAGTTCATGTTTGCCAATAATATTTCCAATTTGTTTATCAGAAAATCCAAATTTTTTCGCTCGTCGCAGCAAATCTCCTCCTCGCATAAGCAGCGTTTTTTTCTCACCAACAAGCTCTTTTTCCATATCGACAATATTCTTCAACTTGCTCAAAAACCAGACATCGATCTTCGTCAGACCCGCAATTTTTTCAACCGACCACCCTTTTTTCATGGCCGTTGCGATACCAAGAATTCGTTTCGGAGTGGGATGAACCAACGCCTGCTCGAGTTCTTTTTCGCTCAAAACAATACCGAGATCTTCATTGGC
>CAYHPV010000017.1:10896-12799 GCA_964358735.1 uncultured Candidatus Peribacteria bacterium
CTCCGGAAGACTGTATCCCAGAGCCAGTTTTGCCGCGACATGCGCGAGAGGATACCCCGTCGCCTTCGAGGCCAGTGCCGACGAGCGACTCAATCGCGCATTCACCTCGATCGTGCAATATTGTAAACTCGTTGGATCCAGCGCGAACTGAATGTTACACTCACCCACAATTCCCAAATGTCGAATCGCCTGAATGGCAAGCTTCCGAAGCATATGATACTCCGTAGAAGAAAGCGTCTGCGACGGCGCAATCACGATACTCTCCCCCGTGTGAATCCCGAGCGGATCGAAGTTCTCCATGTTACAGACCGTGATGCAGTTATCAAACTTATCCCGCACCACCTCATATTCAATCTCTTTCCACCCCTTCAAATTTTCTTCCACCAAAACCTGCGGACTATACGCAAACGCCGTTTCCAGCATCTCCTCAAGTTCCTCAGCATTATAGGCAAAGCCACTCCCCTTACCCCCAAGCGTAAAGGCCGCACGAATCATCAGTGGAAATCCGATTTCCTTGGCCGCAGCACGCGCCTCGGTGAGCGTATTGCACGCCGCACTCTTCGCGCATCGCAAGCCCGCCTTGGCCATCTCCTGTTTAAATAAATCACGATCCTCCGTCACCTCAATCGCCCGAACCGGTGTTCCCAAAACTTCAACACCATATTTTTTCAACACACCACTCCGATACAGCTCCACCCCACAGTTCAAAGCGGTCTGTCCACCAAAGCTCAAGCAGATGCCGTCGGGTCGCTCCTTTGCAATAATTTTCTCGGCAAAGTACGGATTGACCGGCAAAAAATAGACCTTGTCGGCCATCCCATCGCTCGTCTGAATCGTGGCAATATTTGGGTTCAATAAAACCGTCGAAATCCCCTCTTCCTGGAGGGCCTTGATCGCCTGCGAACCGGAATAATCAAATTCTCCAGCCTCTCCGATCTTCAGCGCTCCTGATCCGAGAACCAAAACCTTTCGAAGTTTGTGGCGTTTAGGTGGCATATCGTAGGCACTGTACTGAAAAAGACCACTGGAAGCAAACGTATTTTACGCAAAATTACAGCGTCCAGTTTGCCATCACCACATCCAGATACGAAAGAATTTCCCCAGAGTGTTCATCCGGCTTCACATTATCAAAAACCTTCGCGACGCGGCCATCAGGATCAACAACAAATGTCATCCGAGCAATGCCCATATACGTTTTTCCACTCATTGATTTTTCCTGCCACACGCCAAAATCTTCCAGCATATCGTGCTCGCTGTCCGAGAGAAGTGGAAAAGGCAGCTCATATTTGCTGATAAATTTTTTATGCGAATCAGTATCGTCAGCACTCACGCCATAAATCAAGACTTTTCGTTTTTCATACTCTTTCCAGGAATCTCGAAATCCACAAGCCTCTTTCATACAGCCGGAGGTATCATCCTTCGGATAGAAATACAAAATCGTCCACTTCCCACGGAAGCTCAATGGAGAAACCATTGTTCCATCACTGCAAGGAAGCGAAAAATCCCGAATTTCCTGACCAGCAGAGAGTTTACCCATAAAAAGACGTTAGAATACTGGCCGATCCACCAGGTAGTGTCGCGAGACCGATTATAACACAGCTACCTACCAGGGCAATTTGAATTTTGGCTCAATCTCATAGTGAAAAATTTCCTCACACCGAAGGGAGCCAGAAATACCGAATCCAGAGGCTTTTTTATGTCCTCCCCCGCCGAGATTCTTACAAAAAGCTGATAAATCTATATCATCCCGACGAGTTCGCGTAGATCCCTTCACCATTCCCTTCCCGAGGTCTTCGGAAAGAAGCAGGGAAAACTTCGCGCCAGCAACACTATTGAGATAATCGACCACGCCGCTTACCTCATCATGTTCCGCACCGCACTCATCGATATCTTTTTCCACGAC
>CAYHPV010000018.1:0-5450 GCA_964358735.1 uncultured Candidatus Peribacteria bacterium
CTCATCTTGAAAAAGATATTTTCCATTACTGCGCGAAAAGACCTGATACTCCCATATCATTTCGTGAAATTGTTCTTGCTCTCGGGGGTATTCATCCTGGACTTGATACGATGAGGGTTATGAATGTTGCCGGTAAATTGGCTCAAAAATTCAGAGATGGCAAACCTGGTTTTGCAGCGCAATATCATGAAACTCACCAAACACTCATGTATGTGACGGTTGAAAGAAAGCCGAAGTTGCGCGATGTGGACAAAGGTAAGGCGGAGGTCGAAGCTATTTTTAAAAAGAATCCTGAACTTCGTGCGATGCGAGCCGCCGATGCACGTGAAGAGGCTGCATACTTTGCTGAACTTCTTGGGGATGTTGAAGATGAAATTGCAGAGCTCCTGAAAGAGAAATAATAGGGTATACTGACTCTGTATGATTCCCAGGTTGCTGACTATTCCGGAAGAAGCAAGACATGTAGTAGCTGGTTTTGATGATGTGGCGGGGCGGGAGGGTTTGCTGCCGATCAAGGTTTCGGATTTTTATGGTGCGAAGGTGGCGGAGGAGCTGCGAGTAGTCAAAGAGAAGGGGTTGGCTTCGGTTGGGCCTTTGTATCGGTGCGTGTTGCCGGCGGCGGATCGATTTGGGGCGCGGGTTTCAGGTGAAGTTGGCGATTTTATTGGAGATAGTGTGAATATGCCCGAGGAGCTGCGGGATGTACTGATCTGGAAGTACCGTGATCGCGTGCTGTTTTTACCGACAGATCGGTGCGCCTCGAACTGTCAGTACTGTTTTCGGACGGCGTATTTGAGTGACCGGTATGGTGCGAAGCCTTTTACGTTAAAAGAGAAAGTTGCGAAGTTGGTGGAGTTTTTGCGGGAACATAGGGAGGTAGAAGAGGTGATTCTGTCGGGTGGAGATCCTTTGGTGCTTGCACCCAAGGATTTGGAAATGATCCTGCGCGCGTTGCGAGAGGAGGCTGGTGTACCGCATATACGGATTCACTCGCGGACGCTTGTGTACTCGCCGTTTGTGTATAGTGAGCGAACGTGCGAGATGCTGGCGAAGTATCGGGTGCGACTGGTGCATCATGTGGTGCATCCGTATGAGATTTGCGATGTGGTGAAGGAGCATGTCGAGCGGCTGCGTGCGGCTGGCGTTCGACAGTACAATCAATTTCCGTTGCTGCGTGGGGTGAATGATCACGTGGATGTGTTGCGCGAGCTCTTGGTTGCATTGGATGAAATTGGGGTGAGAACGTTGTCGATTTTTGCGCCGGATGTGGTGAATTTTTCTGCGCCTTTTCGGGTGTCGTTGCGGAGGCAGTTTGCATTGATGGATGAGCTTTTTGTGAGTACGCCGGCATGGGTGCACGCGGTGCATTATGCACTCGATAATCCGCATGGAAAAGTGCGACAGCAGGATTTTGTGAGGTGGGAGAAAGATGGGGATCGCGAGTTTGCGATTTTTGCGCGAGAGGGGCGTGAAATTCGGTATCCTGATTTTCCTGCGGAGCTGGATGTACCGGGGGATGTGAGAGTGATGCTGTGGAAAAAATAATTAAACGTTGTGCGAGGTGGAGTGTTCCTCGTCATGAGCCTGCTGTCCATTTGTATAGCAAGAAGCTAGCAAAATGGATATAGGGTGTGTTTGAAGTTCATTCATCCGCTATTCAGCTTTGATCTGAAAAGACCCCAGTTTTTCCAGTTTTTACATTATGGCTTTGACGAGCTATTAAAAAAACTTGCCATTTGATATATCGCGTTTCCATCGTATGATTCAAGAATTTCCCCGGGGAAAATTGGAGCTTCAAAAATGGCCCCTCCCGGGACTCTCTGCTGAATCCGCACTTTTTTGATAAAAATATGTTTATAAACTCATAAACATG
This sequence comes from uncultured Candidatus Peribacteria bacterium, assembly GCA_964358735.1. Taxonomy (GTDB): domain Bacteria; phylum Patescibacteriota; class Gracilibacteria; order UBA1369; family UBA12463; genus CALREA01. Next base: position 1,874 of record CAYHPV010000018.1, read on the forward strand.
AAAGTCAAGGCATCAATTTTGGAAAAACTTGGGCTTTTTTAGCTTTGAGATATTACAGATATTGACAGATTCTTTTGAATCTTGTATTTTTCTTGCTCTTAATAAAATAATTTTATGCAACCATCATTAACACCCCAAACAACTGAACTTGATATCATGTCCCTGGGTCCAATTCAAAAAGTGCACTATTTGGCCGATGTTATTTTTACTCGTGAATTCATGCCGTTCATAGAATCTGAAGCTGCGACTCCTGACATAGCTCGCGCATGGATCGTCCAAGAAATTACTGAATCTGGCTGGAATGATATTTCTCCAGACGATGTTTATGAGCGTCTTGTTGATCGCGTCACTCAATTTCATAATGTTGGATATGGGGTTGTCGTGGTGGCTACTTTAGGATTAAGAGAAAAGTTTGATGTTTGTATTCCTGATACTCTTTCTAAAAGAAAGGCTGCGTAAACTTCAGAGCAAATGCTTGAAGTGCTCCATCGCTTTTTCGCGGGCGTAAGAAAATGATGGCATGATGAAAAGGGTCTGCTGCATCATGGAAAAGTCATAGGGGGTGCTGATGATTTCTTTCAAATCAAAAGGCTTGCGGGTGACGTCACTGGAGGTGAGGCAGTTTGAAAGTTCGCCGATGGAGGAGAGGAGGCCGGCGCCGAAGGCTTTCACCTGGTGCTGCTCTTCGATGAGACCGAACTCGATGGTGTACCAGTAGAGGCGTTCAATTTCGGCGAGTTCTGCGTCGTTGGCGCGCTTGGCCATGTTGCCGAGCTGGACGGAAAAGTCGACCATATCGCGATCCATGAATGCAGGGACATGACCGATGACTTCGTGGACGATGTCTGGCTCGGGGGTGTACTCGGGTTTCGAGGCGTGACGAATGTACTGCGTGCAGAACATCGTGCGGTGCCCGAGAGCTGAGAGAAAGGCGCGGGGATCGATGAGACCTTCGGTTGGGGAGAGTGTGAATCCGTGAGCGTTCTCGGTTTTTTGGCTGAGGAGTTTGAGTTGGGGGACGTGGGTTTCTGGAATCGCCAGTTTTTGTTGGGCTTGAAGGTGTAGGGTGCTCACGTTTTTTGCGTGGAGGGGTTTGAGTTTTTCGACGACGGCTGCCCATGTTGCGGCTTCTTCGGAGGTGTAGTCAACGGTGGGAATGGTCGTTGGGTTTTGCATGAAGAGCATGGCGAGCCGCGCGATTTCGTCGCGGCGTTTTCTGTAGGTGGGATCATTCGCGCCTGGATGATCGAGGGCGAGGATCGTGATGTCGCCGAATTGGTTTTGCATGGAAATATGATACCATAGAATTACTATGAGTGAACTTTCTCAAAAACATTGTGTGCCGTGCGAAGGCGGCGTTGAGGCGTGCAGCTTAGATCAAGCCAGAAAAATGGCTATGCAGGCACCTGGATGGGACGTGATTGAAAATGGTAAAAAAATAAAACGGGAATTCACGTTCAAGGATTTCAAAGAGGCGATGATATTCGTAAATCACGTCGCGGATATCGCTGAAGGCGAAGGACATCATCCAGATTTTTATATTCACTATAACCACGTGACTCTTGAACTCTGGACCCATGCGATTGGTGGACTTTCTGAGAATGATTTTATTGTGGCGGCGAAGGTGAATGAGCTTTAATATCGGTAATTTTCCGCTTAGACTTGGGAAAATCTGAAGTTCTGGTATGATGTCGCCATGAAGCAGGATGTGTCTATTATCTACGAAGATGAGTGGATGTTCGCGGTGAATAAGCCGGCACGGGTCGCGAGTGTGCCGTCCGAAGGTATTATGCTGCATCGAACGATGCTTGGAATTGTGCAGGAGTTTTGTCTTGCGAGGGGAGATACAGCTGTTCCCTATTTGTTGCATCGCATTGATATGCAGACGTCGGGCTTACTTTTATTTGGCAAACATGAGCGCGATCGTGAAAAGCTCGAACCGATTTTGATTCAAAAAGATACCCATAAAAAATATACAACTTTGGTAAAGGGCATTCCGCGTGGAAGTGTGATCACGGCGAAGGTGAAGGCACGCACGAGTGATGTGCATGTTTTTGCGCAGACAAACTATAAAGTGATTCGGGTATACAAAATTCTTGGGACGGCTGTTTCGCTTGTGGAAGCGGAAATTAAGACTGGTCGGAAACATCAGATTCGTCAGCACTTTTCTACGATCAAGTGTCCGGTCGTGATGGATCCTGAGTATGGAGATTTTGAGTTCAATCGAAAATTCCGCGTCACCTTTCGACTGGGAAGAATGTTTTTACACTCTTCGTCTATCGAATTTATGCATCCGTTTTTGGAGCGAGTGGTAAAAATCCAGGCGCCGTTACCATTGGATCTCGAGAGTGCTCTCGAAAAGATTATCGATCCAAAAATATTTGCACCTATCCGAGATCATCATTTGAAAAAACCAAATCCTCGAAGAAAAAATTTCACCCGGCGGAGGTAGGGTATTACTGCGACTCGTTGCTCTCAATTTTGTCCTCGTAGTAATCCATTCCGAGTTTTACCGCAATGACAAGCGCTATTTGTAGTATTGGATTTTTGATAATGCCCAATATGGAAAGTGGCATTATGATAAACATCGTTCCGATTATTGCGAAATGAATAAGCATAATCCTCTTATAGACTTTGACCATCTGCTCTTCCGGGCTTGTATTTTTGAATACTTTTTTATCCATGAAGATGTTGAATTTTTTCAGATGATAGATCGCATAGAAAAATAATAATGGAACGAATTGCATAAGATCATTTGGAGGCTTAGGCGCCCATAAATTCCCTGAAGCTACCTCAGCAAGAACATTGATAAACACCAAATGGGCTGCACAAAATATCCCATAATGAATGATAAAAAAACCTATCAGTGCTACTTTTCTCTTGGGAGTAGAAACACGGGTTTTAATTTCACCGGTTTTGGTGATATCGATTTTATTGGTATTTTTTGAATATTTTTCCGCTTTCCATATTTTCATGATATTGAATCCGCCGATCACGATGTTTTCAAGCCAAAAACCCATGAGGACCATTTTCAGATCCCAGTGGAAGAAGATGACACCTCCGATGGTAAAAATGTTTGCGAGAATACTTGGTATTTGAATCATGTGAAGCATTTTTTAAGTATGTCGACGTTTTCTTTGTCGGGTCCTTCATTGTCAAATCCGGGGACTTCGAGAATCCAGGCGGCGTGGTGGAGGCGTTTTTCGGCTGCGAGTGCGCGAAAACCCTTGAGGCCGATGTGGCCGTGACCGAGATTTTCGTGGCGGTCGGTGTGAGAGTTGTGGAGTGTTTTTGAGTCGTTGACGTGGAGGGCGACGAGATCTTTGAGTGAGATTTCGCGATCCCACTCGTCGAAAACTTTTTTCACATTTTCGGGGGTGACGTTTTCTGCCAATACGCCGGCTTCGAAGGCGTGGGCGGTGTCGAAACAGACTTTTACGCGCGGCGAGTTTACGAGCCGCTTGATGGTGCCGAGGTCGCTGGCTGTACTTCCAAGTTTTCCGCCACCGCCTGAGGAGTTCTCCATGACGAGCCAGGTATCACCAGGAACTTGTGCAAGAACTTCCTGCATGCCTTT
>CAYHPV010000018.1:5550-12556 GCA_964358735.1 uncultured Candidatus Peribacteria bacterium
GCGAGATTTGGTAAGTAGGCTGCATGCAGAAAAATGGCTTTTACGTCACTATTTTTGAGCGCATCCTGATATTTTTTCACCGTTTCTTGTTCTGGAATTTTTGCATACCACTGACGTGGCGAGGCACCAAAAAATTGGATGGCGTTGGCGCCGATGCGCGTCGCGTTTTCGATCGCGTGATGGAATCCACCTGCTGCCGATACGTGTCCGCCGATGTGCATGTTCGCATTTGTGCTAGGATTTTTGTTCTTCGGGCCTCTCTGGAGTTGCTACTACATCCTCCTTCTTAATGAGTCGTGTGAGATAATACGTGACAATAATAATCGCGAGGGTGAGACCGGCAGCATAGAGAAATTTGGCGAGCAAGGTATTTTGCGTCGCTGGAAAAAAATACTCAATGAGTGCTTTTATGGCTTCGTTCCATGCTAAACCAGCGACGAGACCGAGTGATGCGGCGATGTAGGTGAGGAGCTGTTTTTGTACTTCCCTCTGCACGGCAGCACTTTCCTGTTTCAGTTTTTCTTTCAGAGCCTGTCGGTTCATGCTTCTATTATACTCTCATTTCCTATATCAAGCATCTTTGCGTATGCGACTACCGGAAGTCCTTCTACAAAACGTTTTATTCTCGCCTTTCCATCTCCAATCATGTCGGTAATGATCCTGTCCAATTCTATGTAGACACCAGGGCTGATCTTAACTTTTCCCTTAATATCACGATACGGTATGTGCGCTGAATTCATGGTATTGTTATGACTTAATACCAAATTATTATTAGGAAAACCTTCTAATTTTCTTATTACGTCAAATATTCGAGGTACTTGAAAGGCCTCGGGTACGGCGTGATGCACGTAGAGTGTTTCAAAAAAATATCTTTGACATATTGTTTTCCATTCTGCCAACGTCAATCCAATTTCCCCTAGGAGCAACCGTCCACTCCAGAGCGCCTGATCAATTTCTTCCAGCAAATCCCATGTTGCTTCGGGACGTATTCGTTGATTCTTGCGGATATCCGCAAGTTGATCTGCGAGCTCATCCTTCCTCGTTTGGCTGAGGACTTTTTTTCCGATGCTCGCGGCTCGGTAATAACTTCTGCAAATTTCTTGGGGTCCCATGATGCTCATAAGGATGCATTGTAGGGTATTACCCCATTTTATGTCAATAGTTGCCGGATGTCTCTTGTGGTATCATTGGCGCATGAAAAAAATACTCTGTGGTCTCTTTTTGGCTTTTATAAGCTTTTTTCCGGTGAGTGCGCAGCAGGCAGGTCTTGAAATAAATCTTCCGGCAAACCAGGCACTTCCTCCACAGCTCTACCAACCTGAGCTCTATGCGATGGCGGTGATTGAGGAAATTACCAAAGAGGGCGAGGAAGATGTCGCCGGAGTGAAACAGAAATTTCAGGAGGTAAAGGTTCGGATTTCGAGCGGGAAAGAACATGGAAAAATCGTGGTTGTAAAACATGGCGGTCAGGTTTCGGTGAGTGAAAATCAGCTTGTGAAAAAAGGGGAGAAGATCGTGCTCGTGAAAACGAGCAGTACCGATGGACAGGAGGGATACTACATCGCTGACAAGTACCGCTTGCCGTGGATATTTTTTGCGGTCGTGGCATTTTTGATACTGGCAATCTATTTTGGGCGATGGAAAGGCGCGATGTCGATCGCGGGGTTGGCGTTTAGTATTTTTGTCTTATTGATGTTTATTGTTCCGGCGATTTTGTCTGGCAGTTCGCCATTTCTCGTGACGCTGGTCGGGTCGTGTGTCATCGCGGTGGTGTCGATGCTCCTCGCGCATGGATTCAGTCGACGTTCTTTGATTGCGATTGCGAGTACGCTCTTGACGCTCGTGATTGCGATTTTGCTTGCCGTGATTTTTGTGCATCTTATTCAGCTTTTTGGTGGAGGATCGGATGAGGCGGTGTATCTGCGACTTGATCCGAGTATGCATGTCAATCTTCAGGGTTTGCTTCTTGGTGGGATTATTATTGGTACGCTTGGGGTGCTCGATGATATTACGACGGCGCAGGTGGCGGTCGTAGATGAGCTGAAAAAGGCGAATGCGTCGTTGAGTGCTCATGAATTATATTCGCGTGCGCTTTCGATTGGCCGTGAACATATTGCGTCGCTGGTGAATACGCTGGTTCTTGCGTATGCCGGTGCGAGTCTGCCACTTTTTCTTATGTTTACGCTGCCGGATGCCCAGCCATTTTGGGTGACCTTTAATAGTGAATTTATTGCTGAAGAGGTGGTACGCACACTTGTAGGGAGCATGACCTTGATTCTCGCGGTGCCTTTATCGAGCTGGATTGCGGCGAGATATTTGTGGAAAAAAGGGTGAGGTATTGACTCGAAATGCTGGTTTTTTTCAGCTTTGATGAGCTTTGGTTTTTTTGTAGGCGAATTGACAGTTTACTCTTTTGGAGTCATTATAGCTTCCTGTTTTGTAAACCCCTTGCTCTATGGGCGCTGATTCTAGAAATTATGATCCGAATGCACAATGGACTGGAGAGGCTGGTCGTCCTACACCTCGTCCTCGTTCGAGGCATGCCACTTTTGCTGCAATTGGGTCACCTGCGAACTATGCTGATATCAATTGCCAATTGTTGCCGGAAGAAAAGAGAACCGTTGTTAATACTATAAAAACATCTTTTTCTGATGCCGGTTTCCGTGCATCTCCTGATACTTCGGGTCATGCCAGTCTGGATATACAGCGCCGTCAAAAGACGATGTTTCACGCTACCCGCCCACTTGATGGGCGTACTGATTTTATTAGTGTGAGTCTCATTTTTTTACCCCATGAACTCTCGGCCAATTGCTGGCAGCTCGCGATTCATGATCCGCGAAATCGAGTTCCAAGTTCGAATAAAAAAGGAACGCTCGATGACATACGCGCGCTTGCTGTTGGTCGATTTTTGGTACAATTTCGGGTCAAACAGCAATTTGGATTTGAAGATGCTTTGAAAGATATTTTGTAAAAAAATTTGGCTTCATTGGGCTTCCGGGCTTCATGGAAAATTATCCCTCTATTTTCTCGATGCGAATAATCGAGCCAGGTGAGAGATTGAGTACCTGGGGGTTGGTGTCGCCGGGTTTTTGCATGAATTCTCCAATGGAGAGATATCCTTCTTTTGGGTTGCTGGTTGATGGAGTCGAGCTGTGCCAGAGGGCGGAGGAGCCGTCGCGGACGAGGCCGAGGCTTCGGGCGAGGGTGTACTCTGTTGGTACGGTTCCGGCGATCATTTGTTTTTTACGGTCGAGGAGGGTGACGCGGACTTTTGCGGTTTTTTCTTCGGGTGGTAAGAATTGCGCGAATACTTCATGGGCGGTTTTGGATGTCACGCCGTTGCCGTACTTGTCCATTCCCATGTATTGGTACTCATTTGGCGCGAGTGAGATGGATGGAATTGTCGTGTCTTTGTCGAGTTTTTTTCCTTTGTAGCATGCGGGAAATGCGCCGCCGGTCATGGCGATGAGGGCGGTGATGTGCTGTTGAAATTCGAGTGAGCGGAACTGAGTTCCGGCGTCTGCGCCTTCGATTTCATAGAGGTCTTGGATGTAGGGTTTGAGGTAGGTGAGGGTCTGGTGCCCGTAGGCGGTTCCGCTGTGGATCACGCCGTCCCCGAGATCGATGGTAAAATAGATGAGACCGGTGGATGCTGAGGCGTCTGCGGTTTTCATGTGGTCGGAGTCTTCGGTGCGCGCCGCGTTATTGAGAGCGAAGAATCGCGGAGCGATTCGTTGGCCAGGGTTTTTGCGGCGCGCCTGATTCAGCCCCACCAGCGCAAAAAATCCACACTGTTCCGGACATTTGATCGTTGTTCCCTGATCAAACACTTCAATTTTCACACCATAATCCTCTTCAATTTCGCGTCGATGTTCATGGACGCGTAATCGTGTTGCATCGGTTTCACTTCCCGGCACATTTGGTTCGCTTCCGTAGACATCGGTGATGTTACGGAATCTCACATCGATCTCTGGATTGAGTACTCCAAGAACAAAATTTCGTGTCTGAGCGGTGATTTCTCTGATATTTGGGTGTTTCTCTGATTTTGCCTCGTACTCATGCTTCAGCGCCAGAAGCGCACGATGAAGTCGCGTATATTCCGGCGAAGATGATACCGGGAGATCGAGTGGCGCCGCATCCGGATATTCAGTTTTATATCGTTGTTCATAGGTTGTTCTCGGATTTTTTTCGAGTTCCTCTATCGCGGCAAAGAGTAAGTCAACATTTTTCGGATCAATTATTTCTTCCTTGAGTTCCTGGAAACGCCTGAACTGTTTCCTCATTTCATGAAAAATTTTCTGTCTCAGAAGCTCTTTACGTTGATTTTCTGGAAAATTGAGCAGGATGGCATTGTGCTGAAGTGGTTGCGAAAAGTATTCACTTTTCCATGCTGCGACCTCCTCAAATTGGCCGAGTGCATGTGAGTCAAGTATGTGAAGTAGAGAGTGCATTCTCCCACTTTTTGCGTTCAGCATTTCAATGGTTGCGTCGATCTCTTCTCGCGATGCGAACTCATCTCTATTCACATCCGCTCCCAGTAGTGCCTGATATTTCCGCATCTGTCCGGTCACTTTCCCTGCTATTCTCAAAAGCTGACCCATTCGCCGTCTGTACATGCTTTTGGAATTTTCAATATCAACGGACATAAAATGTCCTGATTCGTCCCGACGTTGACTGGCTCCAACGTATGCCAATTCTCCATAACCACCGCTCCCTTCGGGGAGTGTGCGATCTCCGTGTATTGTGTCTCCTCTATCTGTGTCCAGAGTATCTTCTGCCATATCAAAAGCTAAGTTATAAACGTATTTCTCCTTGGCTCCGCCCCATACTATAAGAAAATGGCTTATTTGCAAGCTTTTTTGCTTCATTGTTTGCTAATATTCTCTTGGCCTGTTACCGTATGTTCAGCTTTGTTTTATATTTTTTACCATGCCTCCTCCTTCTCAAACATCTTCCGGTCGTATTGAGGTTCTGGATTATGTTCGTGGGCTCGCGATTCTGCACATCATTCTGTACCACTACTTTATTGAGTGGTCACATCATGGATTTTTTAGAAATTTTCTCATCGTGCCCGATGGCGTTGCTGCGAATATATCTCGCCTGAGCCTTTTTCACGATGGGGGAGTGATTGGTTTTTTGAAAAATGCCTTTGGTTTTCTGTGGGTCTATGGATTTTTTTCGGTGAATTTATTTCTGGTACTGAGTGGATTTGTTCTGACGTATTCGGCGATGAAGCGCGGGGATCCAGTTGCTGATGCTGAAAAATCTGCTACGCTTTCCGGCAAACTACATAGCCTGTTTGCGTTTTACTGGAAAAAAATGAAGCGCGTTTTGATTCCTATGTATATTTCCATCTTAATTGGCATTGGATTCTTATATCTAAGAAATGTCTTATTCCCGCAGTTTTCGGCGCTACCTATCTATACCGGTTTTGATGTTTTGAAATTATTTTTTGTGCCTTTTCTGATTTTTGATATTCCGTTTCTGCAGAAATTTAATGGAGATCTCTGGTTTATCACCCTCATTTTGCAGCTCTATATTCTCTTTCCGCTGCTCTATCGCCAGCTCAGACGCTGGGGTGTCTGGAAATTTCTCGGAGTCTGTTTTGTCGTGACGGTTGGGTTTCGATATTTTGTTACCTATCAGGGCTGGTCGGCTCCGATGGGTGTGATTGCTGATGTAGGTCACAGTTATCGCCTCTTTAGTTTTTGCATTCCAAGATTATTTGAATTTGGATTTGGGATGGTGTTGGCCTATGTATTTTTTGGCGGAAAAGATATTTTTGCAAAAATGAGCGGCTGGCGTGGTTTTTTTGGTGGCGTGGTTTTGACTGGCGCTGGTTTTGCCTTCAATATGTATCGTTGGGGTTGGCCATACGCCGATCTTACCGCAGCGATTGGGCTTTTCTTAATACTCTTGAATATTGGAATATTTTTCGCAAAGTCTTCGATCCTCGCACGTGTCATGACGTTTCTGAGTAACTCATCCTATGAAAATTTTCTCCTCCATCACTATGTACTCAATTATTTTTTGATGCCACTCTTGATCGCGGGAGGACTTTTACAGGAGCGTGTTTTCTGGCTTATGATGCCGGTTTTTGTGGCTGGATCATTTTTTCTTGGCTGGGCAGCTCAAAAAATCGGTGCAAGATTGGGGTGAGATTTTGGTGAGTTTTCAGAGGTGAGTTTTTATTCCACCACTTCAAGAATTGCCGTTTTCAAATATCGCCCTTCGCTAAAGGCGAGAAGCTCCGCGTGATCCGCTGGCTGAGTGATCCATTTCAACAGCTTGACCGTTTTGCGGGCGCGACCGGCGGCGATACGGAGAATATCTCGAAACGCCTCCTGAGTAATGCGACCGGAGCAGGAGCTCGTGACGAGGATTCCGCCTTTTTGCAGATGTGAAAAACAGTGCTGATTGAGCATGAGGTAGGCTTTTGATGCGTTTTGCACATGAGCTTCGGTCTTCGCAAGGGCTGGAGGATCACAAATAATAAGATCATATGGTCCGTGAGGAAGTTGCGTCCGGCCAACGATATCGAAGACATCGTGATCTTCGAAGGCATATTTTTGCGTGTCGTCTGGGTCGAAGCCATTGAGCGTGAAGTTGTTTTTTGCCTGCTGCAGAGCAGGTTTTGAGATGTCGATGCTCGTGACTTGCGTTGCGCCGTTTTTTGCCGCATACACACTGTATGCCCCCGAGTAGGAAAAAAGATTGAGGACGCGTCTGTTTTTTGAGAGCTTTCCCACTTCTGCGCGCGCATCTCTTTGATCCAGAAAGAAGCCGGTTTTCTGGCCATGCAAGGTATCTGCGTAAAAGTTTATTCCATTTTCCTGGAACTTTATTGGACCATCAATGGTTCCCAGATGCACCGTGACTGGCATATCTTTCAGTCCCTCTGTTTTTCTGAACTCGATGTCGGAGCGCTCGACGATGGTGCGTGGTGAGAATGTTTTTGTGAGTGCTTCGATGATTTCTTTTCTGAGAAGTTCCATGCCCGCTGTAT
>CAYHPV010000019.1:0-7377 GCA_964358735.1 uncultured Candidatus Peribacteria bacterium
CCCTTGACCCAAGTTCGTGCCACGAGACACTGAACGCCCTACCCCTCTATGAAATCGACCCCACGTTATGTGTTTGCTATGGCCCTGGCCACCGCTCTTTTCGGACAGATATTTTTTCAGGCCCTCCCGCCCGCAGTCGCATCATCTCAGGGCGGATCATTCCGCGAGAGTTTCTATGGAACGCAGCTCAATACCACACGATTTATCGCTGACAGCTCAGGAGCGCAGGTGCAGTATGGAAAACTCACACTCACGACAGGCGAACTCAAAACCATTGAGACCTATGGATATGGCACCTACTCACTTCGTGCAAAGGGCAGATCAGCGAGCAGGATAAAGCTCACCGATACGGCAGAAAATAACATCGAATACCATCTCGAAAAGTTGAGCAGCTCACGGTATACCACCTATAAGCTCATCGTGAATCCAGGAAAAATCACCTGGTATATCAATGGTCGAAAAATTTCAGAAACAACAAAATCTATTGCAGACGGCGATCTAACATTTTCGATAGCATCTGCCGACCCACTCGAGCTGGATTGGATACGATTTCAGTCGGCATCACCAATGAAAACAGTGGTGATGGCATTAGCAACAACATCATCAACAACAACACCCTCCACCACGCCATCTCCACCAACGCAGATCGTGGCAACCACGGAGTCGATAATAATGCCAGCCGCTGCGACTGCAGCCTCTCAGGCGCCATCAACATCAGCATCAGCATCATCGGTATCATTCGCAGCAGCGCAGTCATCGAACATCACGATCAAAGGCGACGAAAACTGTAAGCAAAAAACATCCGCCGCACTCACGCTCCTGAAAAACAAAGCGCCAACAGACTACGAGCAAGTCGTGAAATACATTGGCGTGATCGAGTGCGTGGAGCAGGGATCGGGGATGTGGGCGTGGGAAAGCCCGCCCAGGTACACCGCAGGAAAGTCCACCTACGAGGCAGACACGCAGTGGTACGCGGGAACCATCGCACACGATGCGCACCACTCAGCGCTCTATCACGACTATCAGCTCAGCCACCCAGGCCAGAGCATTCCATCAGACATCTACACCGGCGAGCAGGCGGAGGCGGACTGTCTCAAAGTGCAGTACGATGCCCTCGCCAGAATGGGAGCCACGGCATCCACCCTCGACTATCTGAAAAATGTGATCACAACGAAGTACTGGACGGGAGACTACGCAAACCGCTGGTGGTAAAGCAAAAATAGGTCAATGTACTACGAAAAGCCGATCTTCGCAACTCGGCTTTTTTGTGTCGTGGCCAAATAGAGAATATACTCCATGTACCAAGTAGAGAATATGTCAATTTTTCTTACCAACCAACTATGAAACGTTTCATCTTCACCGCCCTCCTCTGTATCGGACTTCTCGCTATCACCTCATGCTCATTCAAGAAAAGCGAACCGGCAAAAGTGATTCCGCTCGATGAAGGTACACGCACGACATCTCCAAAATCTTCAGGCACCGGTGCGCCACAAAAAACGACCACGAAAAAAACCGTGTATCGCAAAAAAGCATCAACAAAAAAAGTCGTCAAAACAGTGACGAAAAAAATTCCGCACAGCGACTTCCAGGGAGCCTATCCTCAAATTATCTATAATAATCTCGCGGTAGGTGCCTACGGAAATATTCCGTCATTCAATCCGCCAAATCAGCCATTCTTTCCATACCAACACAGCGTCTACATCGCACCAGGACCACAGCCGGTGATGCTGACGACATGGGATGAAATAGCAAGACACAATCAGCGCGGATATTGATATAACTACACCACCCACGACACGAGAATCGCGGCACTTACGAGCAGACATCCGAGATAATACGCCATATTAATCGCATACAGCTGAAATGGTTTTTTCTCATAAATGACACCACTCAGATGCGTCATCGCCACAAAACCGAGCCAGATCCAGAAGGCAGCCTCCAGAGACTCTTCGATTTCAACAAGTCCCAAATACGAAACAAAGTGAGCGAGGACGTACGACAAAACGAGTGACGAAAGAAAACTCATAAAAAAAGTCGCACCCATATCTTTCTTCGATCCTTTCATGTTGGCCTCATCAACCTTCATGAGTTTCATCCACGATCGACCAAAAAGCAGCGGCGAGTACCAGAGCATGCCAAGAACAAACTGTGCGACCGCCGCGACGAGAATAGCCCAGTAATTAAGAACAACATCACCCATAAAAAGTGAGGTAAAAATATACTACCGGAAGTATAGCTCACTCCCGCTTCAAAGCCAAATCCGATCATATCCTCCAAAAATATACATTGACTTACATTCAAAAAAGTCATAGAATCTCGCGCCAGTAAGCCATATAACCAACAGGACAATGTCAGATGCCGTAACAGGACAATCAGAAAGACAATCAGGAATCACTCCACTCTCCACTCCATTCATCTCAAAAAGTCATAGCTATACTGAACCCGCAGAGCCAGACAGAAATCTTTTTCACGCAAAAGATGAGCAGGGAAGAGTGATCCAGGAGTGGAAAGAAGCAAGTGAATTACATCCAGCATACATCGCGAGAGTTGACGATCCAAAAGTGCAACACAATCAAGATGGAAAAATCTTCTGCTATCAGACGATACACGGCGACTGGGTAGCAGAGCTACGTGACAAGAGTCCATGGAATCATATCGTTTCAGGTCGTGAATTAATGCGTCGTCGTGTGGCAACGGCACTCGATAATCCACAGTCACAGGCCAAAGGAGTGCTCACTCGCGGAGGGGGAATAGTGGATGCGATCGTACTGACCAGCGAATTTCAGCCAAGAGATTTCCGTGGTCACCGGGCTTCTCCCGTAGCAATAACGACGCATAACCACATCGGTGATCGACATGGAAAATTATATATTCCAGGACGAACTCCAGAAGGTGAAATCGGATATACACGAATAGCGATCGCAAGTACAAGGTACGACAGAGATCCAGAAAATGATCTCATCATGGATCAAATCACGCCTGGAACGTTTCCGGATGATCCAGGCTATACCGTGACGCCGGGAGACATAAACACGATACCTCTGAGATTTGAGGGGATCGCCACCGACGCCATGACCTTCGCGCATCGAGATCCCCGAATAAAAAAATGGCTCGCACAGACGCGCCCCTACGCACACACCATGACTCATCCCTATGATGCTCGAAACCATTATCCAAATAATTTTTTCACTGGAATCGTCGCCTATGAGATTGAGGGAGGTATCTATGTATTCAGACTCGATGAACACTTGAAACGCGCAGAAAGAAATGCCAAGGCACTCGACATACCAGATATATCACGTGAGCTCCTCGAAGAAATGACTCGCGAACAGCTCCATGCCGATAAACGATGGATTCCCTCGGCGCGGACAAATATCGATGATCCGGAAAATCCTGAGCATCGGGGAGTAGGGAATAGATACTACTATCGCATGACTGGAAATCGTGTGACACGAGGCCCGCGTCTCACAAAAGCCGATAGTGAAATGCATCAGCCAACCGATATGCTCCAGGCGGTTGGAAACCCGGTTGGCCCGTACAAAGATGTCGATATGCTGAGTATTATGCTTGGTCCCAAGCGCCCGGTAACGGAGGACACGGCAGCCGTCAAAAGTGGCCCCAACTATCCGCGGCCGGTACAATGGGTACTTCCACACGCCAGAAAAGGATATCACGATGCACTTTTTACCGCTCCAGCATGTGACAATGAGACATTTGAAGAGCGACGCCTGCAGGAAGGGACGAGCTGCAACTACATCGTGGTGAAGTATGGAAGCAATGATGAACCGCCAACACTTTTCATACCGGACGCAAAACTCCACAATGATATTCTTCCAGGAATCAACGCGGCATCAGTCGCAGAACTCGCAAGTTCATATGGATATAAGGTCGTATATCAGGAGGTAAAAGTAAAAGATCTTTTTGACGCCGATGAGGTACTCGTGACAGGAACGGCGATGATGGTACGGGGGGTCAATAGAATCGACACAGAAGAGGGGCGTATCATTTTCGATAAAAAAGGCCAGCAAAAAATGGGAAAAGTGGGGCAGCGATTAGCGGACGATATGAAGCGCATCATGCGCCGTGAGCATCAAGATCCTCGTTTCAATGACTGGATGCAAAGAGTTGGATAAGGGTTGCATAGCAGTATCGATCAGCCTATTATACATCAGACTGTAACTCTCGCTCCGAATGCTCAAAGTTTACCAAACGATCAAAGGCAACGTCGTAAATTTGGATGAACCAGCGCTCCACACCTGGATTGATGTGACCTCGCCAACCGAAGAAGATCTCGAGCAACTGAAATCAATCGCCGAAATCGATGAGGATATTCTTCGTTCGATTCGTGATTTTGATGAAGTGCCAAAGGCGGAAAAATATGATGACTACGATTTTATCCTCATACAGACGCCAAAAGTGACCGCCGAAGAAAATGAAGATGAAGAGGATGAGACCTATCATAAGTACTCGGTCACGCCGCTTGGGATTCTCTATAACGCAAATTTTCTCATCACGATCAGTGAAGGAAGAAACGATATTATTTCCTACCTTAAACTCAAGCTCAAAAATTTCCAGAAAAATAAAATCATCGACACGGATGATGTTCCTCAATGTATTTTGAAACTCCTGCTCTTCACCTCAAAAATGTATTTGAAGTATCTGAAGGCGATCAATCACAAACTCAGACAGACTCAGAAAAACCTCGAAGAGCTGCCGGAAAACACGGAGATCATGCACCTCATGGATCTCCAAAAATCGCTCGTCTACTTCAATACTTCACTCCAATCAAATCACATCGTGATCGAAAAATTGACCAAGAAAAAAATATTCAGCGGATCGGAAGAAAATGAAGAACTCATCGAAGATATTCTGGATGAAAACAAGCAGGCAATCACGACAGTGAAGGTCTATGGTCAAATTATCTCAAGTACCTCAGGAACATTCACCTCAATCATCTCGAACAATTTGAACATGACGCTTCGATTCTTGACCTCGCTCACGATAATTCTCATGATCCCAACGCTCGTCGCGAGCGTCTACGGTATGAATGTCGAACTTCCATTTCAGCAGGAGCAGCACGCATTTAGTATCGTGATGATCATGTCGATTATTCTGGCAATATGTGGCGCAATTTGGTTTTATAGGAAGAAACTTTTTTAATAAAAAGTTTGGATCTCGATTTTTTTGTTTATAGCACCATGGGATTCGACACGACCATTCTCAATGCTCTGGAGACGATTCGTAGCGCGCAGCTGACGAACATGTTTATGGCGGTAACATTTTTCGGAGGTGCGATCACGATTACGCTCCTGACAGCCGCAGTCGCTATGTGGCTCTACCGAAGAGGCGACACTCGCCTCTCTCTGCTCTTTATTCTTTTCAACGCCACAAATGGTCTCATCACCTTCATTTTGAAAAATTTCCTCCATCGCTCACGCCCCGACCCGCTAGAAAGCCTCATCCAACCAGGAGGCTTCAGTCTCCCGAGTGGCCACGCATCCAGTAGTTTGCTCCTCTATGGCATGATCGCATTTCTCCTGCTGCGCACCGTAAAAAATCCTCAATCTCGATTCGCGCTCATACTCGCAAGCGCGCTCTTTATTTTTTCTATCGGTGTCTCGCGCCTCTACCTCGGCGTTCACTATCCGACCGACGTGCTCATCGGATTTGGCATTGGCGGTCTGATGCTTTGGCTTTTCATCAGGCTCGCAAAAAGGCATAATCGCTGAGCTGCAAATCCAGGCACCTCGCACACCACCCGTATATGACCGTTCATCTCCACCGCAACATTCTCAAACTCTATATCTTCGCCGCCTTCGAGTGGATGTTGTTTTTTATTCCGGTTCTCTATCTTTTCTATCAATCCATTGGACTCAGCACGCAGGATGTTTTTATAGTCCAAGCGATTTTCGCGCTTATTATAGCCATTTTTGAAGTGCCTTCTGGGTATATCGCCGATTACCTCGGACGAAAAAAAACACTCATCGCCGGAACAGTACTCATGCTGATCGGTACGATATGGTACGCACAGTCGCAAAATTTTACCGATGTCACCATCGCAGAAATCTTCCTCGGCATGGGCATGAGCCTTCGCTCAGGGGTAAAAGAAGCCATTCTCTATGACTCACTCCTGCTCCTCCAGGAAGAAGGTCAGTTCAAATACAAGCAGGGGATGACCGGAACCTTTGGTCAGATCTCGGAAGGAGTTTCAAGTATTATTGGGGCCATGCTCGCGACCTTATCCCTGAGACTTCCATTTTATATGGAAATGATCGCGGTATTCTGCGCCCTCATGATCGCATTCACATTTCATGAACCCAAGCGCGAGCGCGTATCAAGCAATCATGTGGAGAATTTCAAAAAAGCATTTCACAAAATCTGGTGGAAAGATCGAAGAGTCTTTTGGACCGTGATGCTTGGAGGTATCATCTCCACTACCACACTGGCCGCCGTCTGGTTCTCACAGCCATACATGGAAAACATTGGCTTGCAGATTACTTTTTTTGGTGTCATCTGGGCACTGGGAAACTTCGGAAGCGCCGCCGGAAATTACATGTCTCACCGGCTTAACATGATGAGCGAAACACTTCAATACACACTCATCATCGGACTCGTAGCCGTTGGTCTTCTCGGGATGGCGATCATTCCAAGTATCATTGGCGTTCTGATGATTGTTGTGATCCGCTTCGCCTGGGGCCTTTTGACACCTCTTTCCCAGGAAGTCGTCAACCGCATGGTCGGCTCAGAGTTACGCGTCACAATTCTCTCGATCAAAAGTCTCATGCAGAAAATGATGTTTATTATTCTCGGTCCCTTGTATGGCTGGGTCAGTGACGTCTATTCATTGTCGACGGCGTTATTGTTATCCGTCGGGGTGCTCCTGGTGATCTCACTGGTGAGCCTGATCGGCGCGAAAAGAAGCGGGGCACTGAGGTAAACAAAGGTGCGCGGCGCATGCATTTCAAAGGGAGGATACAAGCTCCCTGACCCTATATGCATTTTACTACCCTCCTGCTATACAATTGCACAGCAGGGTAAATACATCGTAAACTGCCACAATTAAACCTTCAGCATCTTTTTTATCTCCTCCACCTTATCCGTGCGTTCCCACGTGAACTCTGGTTCGTTTCTCCCAAAATGCCCATAAGCGGCCGTCGCACGATAAATAGGTCGACGCAAATCTAAGCAAGAAATAATATCACCCGGTGATAATGGAAATACCTCACGGACAACGCGTGCCAACTTTTCATCATCGCATGCTCCATCCACACCTCGGGCGACACCAGTTCCAAACGTGTCCACGTAGACCGAAACCGGTTCTGGGTACCCAATCGCATAAGCCAGTTGCACCTCACACCGTTGAGCCACACCAGCCGC
>CAYHPV010000019.1:7477-11913 GCA_964358735.1 uncultured Candidatus Peribacteria bacterium
AGCACCGCATCACTGATCTGATCGCAAATTTTATCAGGGTGTCCTTCGGTGACCGACTCGGAGGTAAAAATATGGGTTCCCATAGATACAAAAGGCCAAGGTGAGCCAATTCTACGCATTGATACCATAAAAGTAAAGTAAGAAGTTGTCAACAGTTGCTAATTAAAGCTAAAATACCGTATGATAAACCCACGTAATTTCCTCACCACTCCAGAACATGGTCCAGAACACAAACAAATGGATGATCGCCACAGCCGTCCTGGCAGGTCTCATTATTGGTATTGCCATAGGCATCGGCATCTCGCAGCTCCCATTTTTCAAAAATGCCACGACGACTGCTTCAAATGAAGGAAGCCAAAAAAACGCACAAGTAGGCCAAGAGCTCCCGGTAACCATCGAGCTCCTGCCAGTCACCGATAAAGACTACACCCGTGGCGCAAAAGATCCGAAAATTACCATCGTCGAGTACTCCGATCCTGAGTGCCCATTTTGCAAGATGTTTCACGAAACCCTCACGGAAATCATCAAAACATTTCCAAACGACGTGAAGTGGGTCTACCGACATCTTCCACTCGACATCCATCCAAAAGCACAGAGGGAAGCTGTGGCCATGGAGTGCGCCGGAGAGCTCGCTGGCCAGGAAGGTTTCTGGAAGTTTCTCGATCGACTCATGGATGTCACACCAGCCAATAACGGCCTCGATCCAAAAGAACTCTACACGATCGCTGCATTCGCCAAACTCGACAAGACAAAGTTCGCCGAGTGTCTCGACTCAACTCGATACAACGCAAAAATCACGGCTCAAACCGATGACGCCATCAAAAACGGCGGTAATGGAACGCCATTCAGTGTGATTTTCGCACCAAACGGAAAAATGTACCCACTCAAGGGCTACGTAGAAGCCAAGGAGCTCACACGTGGAATCAAAGGCATTCTCGAAGGAAAATAATATCGATCGGCCGACGCTAGCAATTTTTATCACTCCCGCAATGACCCGCAACAAACAGCTCATCACCATCGCCACCACGGCAATCATCGTGATCGCCATCGTCGCATCAGCGCTGATATTCATAAAAAAAACTCCACTCCCCGGAATCGAAACATCGGTTCAGAGCTGGGATCATATTCCTCCAGGCACAAAATTCAGCTCCTACAAGTCATCTCCACCGACATCAGGTCCCCACTATCCCGATCCTGCCGTCTGCAAATTTCATGAAAGTGGCGCACCAATTCAGAATCTGATTCACAACATGGAGCATGGTCACATCGTGCTGCTCTATCAGCGAAGCACCGACGCGGCCACCATAGAAAAAATAAAAAAACTCACCTAAGAACTTTCTCCAAAAGGCTGGTTTCTAGCATCGGCCTACGACAATATTCCGTCAAAGTTTGCGATCACATCATGGGGCTGGCACCAGCTCTTCGACACGTATGATGAGCCAAGTATCAGGAAATTCTACGAGGCCCACAAAGAAAAAGGACGCGAGTATATTTCATGCGCACTCCAGATGGATCCAAAAAAACGCTAACGCATAACGACATCATGCTGCTCGACATCACCTACGTGACGGCATTTCTCGGAGGACTTCTGACGCTCCTTCCGGCCTGTGGTCCATTTGTTCTCCCGGCATTTTTTGCCATCGCTTTCAGTGAAAAAGAACGAATCGTCCTCATGACCTTTATCTTTCTCGCCGGGTTTTTATTGGTCTTTATTCCTTTCGGCTTGGGAGTGACCTTTATTGTGGGTCTCTGGATAAAAAATCTTCAACTCCTGCACAGCGTAGCAGGACTCATTCTCATCGTGCTGGGCGTCATGACGCTCTTTGAAATAAAAATTCCAGGATTTCGCGCCTACAATCCCACGCCAGAAAATAAAAATCCACTTGGTATTTTTGTCTTTGGGATGACCTTCGCGGTGGCAACCGGAGCCTGCACCGCGCCGACGATCGGTGCCGTACTCACGACCGTCGTCGCCTCTGGAGTGGGAATAAAATCAGTATTACTGCTCGTCATCTACGCACTCGGCCTGATATTTCCACTCATCGTACTGGCAATTTTTTATGACAAAATTTCTGAAGAAAAAAAACAGTGGATCTTTAGAAAAAAAATTCTCAACATGCCACTCACCAACCTTTTCGCCGCCATGCTCTTCATCGGACTCGGAATACTGTACCTCGTACCATCACTACAATTTGCGGCGCAAAGGGTCTTTGAAGCAACAGGATTTTCGACCTGGATTTTGCACCTCTATACCACCGGAAAAAGCTTCACGGAGTCACTTTCGCCACTTCAGGAAATTATTTTTTTCATCACACTTCTCGCCATCATGACTGGAACCATCATCTGGTCACGGCGGAGAAAACAACACAAAAAACGTTGAATTGCTAGATAAATCGGGTATGATTCGCTCCAGAATATCTTCGTCAGCATAATGAAAAAAACCGTCCAGAAAATTCCATCCACGATGTCAACCCAGCACCCAGACAACGCCAACCCGGCGTACTGGTGTAATAAAAGTTTCATCTCCACCGCCGACGAGATCGAAGAGGCCTTTGTCGCCTTTAGTGAACTTGGCTGCGACGAGTACATGTGGGATTGGGAAGGGAAATTCGTGGACGAAGCCGTCATCGACAAGCTCTACCGCCGCTACACCGACTACTTCCTGAAGCATCCGCTTGGCAAAGATAAATTCCTCACCTATCGAGTTCCGAACATCTGGGAAGAGAGGGGATATCGTCTTGCGCGAGCCTTCATCAACATCATCACCTCGGCCGACCTCGCCTTCGACATGGGAGCCAAAACTCCACCAATCATCGAGGTCATTCTCCCAATGACCAAATCTGCCGAGCAGATCATGCACACCGAAAAAACCTTCCGCAAAGTCGCCAAACTCAAAGAGGAAATTTTTGAAAATGAGGCCACGAAAAGTTTCGATCGTATCGACGTCATTCCCTTGATCGAGCAGGTTGAAGATCTCACTCGTGCCGACAAGATCATCGAGGACTATCTCAAAATGTACAAAAAAGAGTACGGCTCATACCCGAAGTACATGCGCCCCTTCATTGCGCGCTCCGATCCAGCACTGAATGCAGGGCTTATACCAGCCGTTCTTGCGAGTAAAGCCGCCATTTCCCACTACGCAAAACTCGCCAAGAAATACAACGTTCCCATGTATCCGATTATTGGAACGGGTTCACTTCCATTCCGTGGCGCGATCAATCCAGAAAATATTCAGGAGGCGATCAACGAGTACGCCGGCATTCGAACCATCACCCTTCAGTCCGCGTTCAAATACGATTATCCGCAAGAGTCTGTCATGAAAGCCATCAAGTACATCGACAAGACCCTTCCAAAACTCAAGCCCCTCATGCTCTCCGAAAAAGAGATTGATGAGATCGAGAAGATCAACGCAATCTTCATCAAGCCCTACAAAGCTTCGATTGAGGCGCTAGCGCCGCTCATCAACAAGATGGCAAAACATATTCCTGCTCGCCGCGAACGCATGCAGCACATCGGCCTCTTTGGATACTCTCGCGGTATGGGAAAAGTCTCCCTCCCTCGTGCCATTACCTTTACCGGTGCTTTGTATTCCCTCGGCGTCCCACCGGAGCTCATCGGAACCGGTCGTGCGCTGCGCCAAGCGCAAAAACAGGGCTACCTCCCGACGATCAAGCGCCTCTACGTGAACCTCGTACGCGACCTGACTCACGCCGGCAAGTACCTCAATCGCGAAAATCTCGCCCTCCTCTAAAACACCTATCCCGAGTTCAAAAACGTCGCAAAAGACATCGCCGAAATCGAATCCATCCTCGGCATTAAACTCGGCCCCTTCAAAGACCACCACTTCATCCACCGCAACCTCGTCTCCACCATCTACTACAAAATGCAGATGGGCGCCGACGTCTCCGGCGACCTCATCGAGGCGGCGAAAGTGAGGAAGAGTATTGGGTAAAAAGGCACGAAAAAATAAAAAAATCTTGAAAGGTGAATATATACTCACCTAGAAAATTGTCACGTCAAAATTTGGTAGAAATATAGGAATATTGGCTTAAAAAAGCTATAATTCCTTATATTCATATTTTGTCTCATGCCAAATTCTAGACACTATATCCAGGCGAGAAACCTCAGGCAGGAGGCTGAGGAAAAGTTAAAAGACTACGAAGCGATAATGGGGCGCGTCTGGAGTGATTATTGAAAATTGTGCGATGCGGGAATAGAATGTGCCGCATTTGGAAATGATGATAATAGCAAATCTCATATGGTGTATGTGACACGAAATTGCTGGAATCATGTTTTTAAGCATCCAATTAAAAGACAGAGTAAAATTGAAAAATTAGAAAGAGCGCTCTGTCTTGATCTGGCAATAAAATTAATCAAAAAGAGAGTTAATAGAGGAATCTGTGTGGCTGAAACGGGTACTTTTGCTCTATAGTAAG
>CAYHPV010000020.1:0-11456 GCA_964358735.1 uncultured Candidatus Peribacteria bacterium
ATGAATCCGGAAAAGAAACCATCACATTTCACGCTACCGATAATCACGCAAATCTTTTTGAATAAGGCAAAGATCCAAAGATTTGACTCCCCTAGACGGCTCCAGCAGATATGCGAAGCAAATTTACACATTCGATCGCCGTTCAAAAAAGGCGGTCGCCATGAGAAGTATGCCAATGAGTAAGAATACGATAACTCTCCCCGCGAGCGGCATTTGCCAAACTTCGACAAATAAAAGCCGCAAGACGACGCCACCTAAAAGAAATTTACCGAACAGGCCATATGTCTTTGCTTCGTGTCTGATTCCATAAAAGAAAAGTCCCACACCGGCGAGAGCAAAAAGAATCAGTGCAACTCCTCGAGCGGTGCTTTCTGGCTCTAAGATATTATGAAGAGTCAGCCAAACGAGACTCAAGGTGAAGAAAGAGGCCACAACAGCATGCATAATCATAAGATGATGCATAGCCGTAGCCACACGCTTGAGTATCAGAGCAGCCATAGCCGCAGCAAGCGTAAGGGAAAGAACAGAAAAGAAATGATCACCGAGCAAATCTCCGCGCATCCAGACGGAGCGGGAAAAACTGCTTTCGGAAAGAGCCAAAACAAAAGGAAGAAGATACAGTGGTGAAACCGCCTCCGTAACTTTTACACTTTTAACCACAAATGCAGAAAGAATGGCCAGAAAAATTGACTCAAAAGAAAGCGCTATGACCAACGTTGTACCTTCGAGCTGAAACATCGTAGCAGAGACAAAAGAAAACGCCGCAGCGCCCGCATAGAGAATCATCGTCGATCGATGGGTCTCGGATTGAAATGAGAAAATCACCGCTATCAAGAGAGAAAGCAAACCGGCAGCAACCATGACAAATCCCTGCCAGCTAGCTGGAACATACTCTCCGACCCAATAGAGAAATATACCGGTATTAAGAGAGGTAATCGCGATATCAGAAAATTCCACTCGAGGATCCTTGAGAGAAACGTAGAGTTGGGAAAATACAAAAAATGCATAAAAGAAACCCATAAAAATCCACACCGTCGACACGGGAATATCGGAAAACATGAATGTATAGAAAAATGTTCCAATAAGAGAAAAAATCAGGAGTGATCGCCAACCTCGCAAGGCCACAAGCGCGAGTACTCCCAGATCAAGGAGAAAAATATACTGCAGTAAGCGAACCGTGTCGCCACGTGGCGCATCAATAAGCATCGGAGCAAGAAGACCGCCAATATAAGCCAGAATAGCAAGCGGACGCGAATGGTGAACCGCGGCAGAAGTGGCCATACATACAACGATAACACCAAGGCCGATCAAGGCACCCACCGGAGTAAAAAAATCATACACATTTCGTGCGGCAAACATCGTAACGAATTGCATGATAATACCAGTCGCAACCAATACCTGACCGGGTATACGTCGCGTAAGAATAATATAATTCCCAAGCGCAAAAAGAATAAAACCAACAAGTATTCCAAGAAAAATCCGCATACCGGGGCCGATCCAGTTTTGGATAAACGCATATCGAACAAACCATCCCACACCCAAAATCAATAAAAAGGCGCCTAATTTCATGAGCCAGTCTTTCGCAAGCCACTGAAAAAATAACGTCATTGAGTCGGGCTCATGAAGCTCGAATTGTTGCTTCGCGGTATGCGCCGGCTTGGCCTCGTGTACATCATGCTGATCACCAAAAACAGCACGCTCAAGAGCAGAAACGCGATCTTCCAAGGTTTTATGTTCCATATGGGAAAAGAGCTTATAAGTAAAAACATCCTCAACATACCAGAATAAAGCTGCCGTAAGAAAGACGAAAAAATAACAGGACACAAAAAGTGTCAATGCATTTTTCAGCATGCCGTAAAGCAAAAAGCGGCTATAAGGTGATACATCACAACCTCACGTCAATCGCAGATGATAGCGAAAAGCGAGATAAGGTTTATTATTCTCGTCTTATAAGAGTAACCCAACATATCTATGGAAAATATGAATCCACACGCATCGGCACAAACAGCAATGCAACCGGCTATACAGCGAACCATCCATCATAGGCGTCATCGTGGCTTCGCGGCGATGGATCATGAAAAGGCACGGAAAATCCAGAGCGCGGGAGGAAAAGCCGTCAGCCAAAATAGGCAGCACATGGCCGAAATTGGCAGAAAAGGTGGTCAGACAATCCGGCAGAGTCAGGTACTCGGCGAAGGTGGACCGGCCAGGAGATAGAAACAACGAAAAAGCTCAGCAAACAAAAAAGCTCACCAAGTGAGGGGTGAACTTTTTTGATAACTTTCTAACAAGACTCTCCGGCAATGCCGTCTCCGCCCAATACTAACACCCCGCGATTGCAAGGTGGGAAATCGCACGGGTTCACCACGGTGATCCCGAATGTAAATTCCCCATAAGTTAGTGATGGAGAGAGTATTAAAGACTTCAACGAACATCCTAGAGGTATCTTCAATACTACCAAATGCTATTCAAAAAGAAAGAAGATTTTTCACACAAAAACTCACCACTACGGAAAGTAGCTGAAAAAAAACAAACCACTACATTTCGTGGCAGCAAAAAGAGGAAATCACCATTACGAGCGACCCGCAAAATCCGTCAATAAAAATTTTCCATTCATCCCCCCAGAAAAAAAACTCCCTTCACGAAAATAAAAACACGAAAAACCGTGGCCTGAATAATCGAATACCCAAGTAACGGCGCAATCACCACGTAATCAAACACAATAAAGAGAATCACATACAAAAGTCCGCGATCCAAAAATCGCATATACGCGTGCTCCCAGCGAGTTGGAATGATAAGCCCGAGAATCTTCGATCCATCAAAAGGTGGAAACGGAAGAAGATTAAAAATTCCTAACACAAGATTAATATCAAGAATGGTTTCAAAAAGAGCAACCGACCAGGCAGGAAGTAAAAAATAACTCTCCTTCAAAAAAAGTGCCACGGCAAACGCGAGCAAAAAATTCGAAAAAGGTCCGGCAAGTGACACAATCGCCGAGTCCCGCATCGGTACCCGAAAGTACTGTGGATTCACCTGCACCGGCTTTCCCCAGCCAAAGTGAAAAAACAGCAGCATGAGCGTCCCAACGATATCCAGATGTACCAAAGGATTCAACGAGACCCTCCCCTGAAGCCGGGGTGTCGGATCTCCCAGTCGATCCGCCAGATACGCATGACTGAATTCATGAATCGTCGTCGCGACCAGCAAGCCAATAATCAGGTAGAGAATAGTCATATCCCACCCATTATACCATTGAACTCACGATAAAAAACTGCTAAGGTTTGCGCGTTCTGCGTAGCCATTCTGGAGGGGTCGCATAGAGGCCTAGTGCGCAACATTGGAAATGTTGTATACCGCAAGGTATCGGGAGTTCGAATCTCCCCCCCTCCGCCACCAGAAAAATACGAAGTATTTTTCCTGAACCCGTACCCCAGATTTTTGCTTCGCAAAAATCGCTCCCTCCCTCGTTCCCGTTTTACCTCTCCCCTACTTCCAATCCAATCTATTGAAAAAAACATACCCGGAAACTTTTTCAGCAAAAGCCTGACGAAAAGCATCACTCTTGAGATCGCCCATGTCATAAACTTTCTCAACCACTTCTGTAGCCTTCTCTTTTGAGGTAGCAGCCTGATAACTGGTTAAGATAACAGTCTTATTGGCCCAATCAAGTCTCACGTAAAATTTTTCATTCACAATAAACTCAGCATCAGAAAGATCCACGTCTCCGATTTTTTCTTTTCCGGAAATACGTCGAACCTTCACACCCTTACCTTTCAATTCCTGACCGGAAAGTAAATAGGTATCAAGCGCCGCAGCATATTTTTTTTCTTCTCCCTTTGGAATTTCAAATTTTTTCTCCACGGGATCGGGCATGCCAACTCTCCACTCCAAAGGATTCACCGGCGCAACCGGCTCTCCTCTCTTTTGGGCCAACTCGGTAAATCGATTTTCTGGTCGCCTACCACGAGAAATTCGTAAATTAAAAAGGGTCTTCTCATTACGTTTACCAGGAGGAATGACGAGATTGGCGCGTTTCAAGGCAAGCAAGATATTGTAAGCGCCATGAGAACCATAGACACGATCAAGACCTTTTAAATCTATTTTTTTCTTACATGCAACTGGATTTCCATCATAACGAGCCAAAATATCCATCACGCCGAGCATCTCAGTATCACAAATGGTTCGAATATTTGAGTCCAGACGGCCATCCGTCATGAGCTGCAAAAATTGTTTAGCAAGCTCTCGGCGCTCCAAATACTCACTATCGGGACGATCCTTTTGAGCATCAAAAGTTCCCATCTCGACACCGCCCGTCGCACGATACTCAAGGGAAGGGTCGATGTAAGGAACGACACTGCGCTCCACATCACTCAGCTCACCGCGACCGGATTTGAAACCTGGCTTTTGATGAATCGTCTCATATTGCTTTGCCATGTCGGCATCCCTCTTGAGACATCGAAGATCTTCCCGGGCCTTTTCACGGGCACGCTCAGCACGACTGAGCTTTTTCACATCCGGACTCTTGGGTTGCGAAGTTTCAGGCGATACTGGAGTACCGGATCTGCCTTCAGGGCCATGCTCTGGATCTCTTGGTGCCTCTGGTGATTTTCCCATACAAAGTATATTTTTATATTTTTATTACCCAATTATAGCAGAAATAAAGCCAAAAAGCAAAGAAAATGCTGGTCGCTAAGCCAACAACCTGCAGAACATCAGCAGATGTTCGAAGCCGTTGGCGTGGGAGGGGCATTTTCTCAGCTTCGGATTTGCTTAATTTAGAATATTATGGTATAATAAGAATCAAAAAAACAAAAATATATATGGCGCTGGATGCTGAAAAAAAGAGTGAAATGACAAAACTCGTCTATGAGGGACGATATAGTGATGCCATGAAGGCCCTTTCGATAAAAGAGCGGGCTCACGCCATCCAGCTCTCTACTCAAACGAAAATAGGAAACGTGCTGAATGATAAACCTCTCGATGCTGATGCCATTAGACTTCACATCATTCTCAATCTTGAAAACGGAGGGAAAAATGAGGAAGATACTGCCCTCAAAAGCATCGCAACCATGGCGGAGCAAGAACAAGGAGCTACACCAAAAAGTGCTCCAAAAAAAGTACCCTCAAGGCCACCATACCAAAACGCATTCCTCATAGATTCCGAAAAGAAATCACATTCATCCTTTCCTGCTCACTGCGAAAAAATAGCCCAAGAAGTATTTGCAGGAACAAATCCACATCTCGTAGCATGGCTCGATGATTTTCAAAAGAAATACCAAATTCCATCAACCACTCAGATGCATGTCTTCGCACAAAAAAGCGTGACAGGATATATGAAAAGTGCGCAGAAAAAATTGGCTGCAAAGAGGACAGATCTGACGCCAGAAGAAAGTGACGCCTACTATTACTTCAATGAATCCATTGCTGACACGCTCGAGCGTTTCAAAACACGCAATGAAACAAAGGGTTTCTCGCACCTCATTGAGTACGTTTTTATAGAACTTCTCGACGCATTCAAGCAGGACATAAAGATAAACCATATATTCAAATCCTCTCCAGGAGAAGATGCATTTCGAGGCTCAGATCTTGTCGTCCAGACCACCGATGGATACTGGTTTTCGATCGATATCACAACATCAAGATCCGCAAACATTCAGGGCGAAAAAAAATTCCGAAGTATGGGAAATCCCTCGGTTGATCTTCCAGACACAGTGAAGTTTTTAAAAACAAGCGGCATCATACCAAAAAATCAGTCACGAGAAATTTCTCGGATCATGCAGCCCGTCGACCATAATACCATGCGTGACTTCTGCCATAATTATATCTTAGCTATCAGCCGGGGACAGCATGCAAATATTGTGGATGAGTTTCAAAAGACACTCAAAATCATGGGAAAAGACGACACGCAGGATCCCGGTGTAGCACTAGGACTGAGGATCGCGTAAAAGCTGAAGCAACGTTGCGCCAGCTGGAGACGCGACAGAAGACGAGGTAGAGTCAACAACACCAGACTGATGCTGAAGAACATGGGAAAGCTGAGCCCTACCTTCAAGCAGACGAGTAATAGCAGCAGATAAAGAAAGTCCGGATTGAATGCGAGCAAGATCTATTGGTTTTTTTGGAGTATCATCAACGTTTTGACCATCTACCGGCGCTGTATGTATTCGTGATGATTCAAGCATAAAAAGAAGAGAATGTATGAAGAGAAATTATTATAATAAGTTTTAAGAAAATGTCAATATATTGTGGTTTTCAGCTTCAAAATTGACCTACGAATCCCGATTAGTGCGCTTTCGCTCATTCTCCGTGAGACCCTTTTTCCTCAAACGAATAGACTTCGGCGTAATCTCAACAAGTTCATCATCTTCAATATACTCCAGCGCCTGTTCCAAAGAAAGAATCTGTGGCGGCACGAGTTTGATCGCGTCATCACTTCCGGAGGCACGCATATTGGTGAGCTTCTTTTCCTTACATGGATTCACCGTCAGGTCATTGTCACGAGCATGCTCGCCAATAATCATCCCTGCATAAATTTCAACACCGGCCGGAAGAAACATTTTTCCACGCTCCTGGAGATTCCAGAGTGCATACCCAACGGTTTTTCCATTATCTCCAGAAATCATCACCCCATTCTGTCGGTGCTGGATGTCGCCCTTATACGGCTGATACTCATAGAAACTATGATCCATGATACCTTCGCCTCGCGTATCCATAATAAAATCCGAACGGAATCCGAGAAGGCCTCGCGTCGGAACATAGTACTCGAGACGGGTGTGCGCATTTTCTGACTGCATATTCACCATCTCCCCTTTTCGCTTGCCCAAGCGCTCGATCACGATACCGGCATATCCATCCGGCACATCAATCATCACGTATTCAATAGGCTCACACTTCTGTCCGTTGATCGTTTTGATAATAACTTCCGGTCGTGAAACCTGCACCTCAAACCCTTCACGTCGCATATTCTCAAGGAGCACCGAGAGATGCAGCTCCCCTCTTCCAGCCACCGTAAATCCATCCGTGCCATCAAGCGGCGTAACTTTGAGACCCACATTCGTCTGAAGTTCTCGATCAAGTCGTTCGCGAATATGTCGGGTCGTCACAAATTTTCCTTCTTTACCGGCAAAAGGAGAATTATTGACGAGGAAGTTCATCTCAAGCGTCGGCTCATCAATCTCAATAAGCGGCATCGGTGAAGGATTTTCCGCATCGGTAATCGTTTCGCCAATCGTAATATCAGAGATACCCGCAACGGCACAGAGATCACCGCACTCCACTCGTTCGACTTCTACCTGACGAACACCTTCGTACACGAGAAGTTTCGAAAGTTTTGCGGACGTAATCGATCCATCACGTCGGGAAACAACGAGCGGTTTATTTTTTTCAAGAGTACCGGAAAACACACGACCAATCGCAATGCGTCCGACATAGTCATCATAGGCAAGGTTGGAAACCTGCATCTGCAAGACCTTATCGCCATTCTCTGGATAGATGGGAACGTGCTTGAGAATCGTCTCAAAGAGCGGAGTGAGATCGGTACTCGTGGTATCTTCGAGAGAAAGTTTTGCAAGACCCTGTCGTCCAATCGTATACACAATCGGGAAATCAAGCTGCTGATCATTCGCTCCCAGGGCCACAAAAAGATCAAAAACCATATCGATAACTTTATTGGCACGCTGGTCGGCGCGGTCAATTTTATTGATAACCACAATCGGTTTTAAGCCAAGTGCGAGAGATTTTTTGAGAACAAACTTCGTCTGTGGCATAGGACCTTCTTTCGCATCCACAAGCAATAATACCGAATCGACCGTCTTGAGCACGCGCTCCACCTCGGATCCAAAATCAGCGTGACCCGGAGTATCCACAATATTGATTTTGATGTCGTTATAATGAATAGAACAGTTTTTGGCGGAAATCGTGATACCACGCTCGCGCTCAAGCGGATTACTGTCCATGACACAGTCGACGAGTTCTTCATTCTCGCGAAAGGCACCTCCCTGCTTCAAAAGATGGTCGGTGAGGGTCGTTTTTCCGTGGTCAACGTGGGCAATAATCGCGATATTGAGAATTTTCTGCATAAAAAGGGGGTTATTTTTGCCAAGGCGATCCTCGCCTCAAAGCTCGAAGATTATACAGGCAAAAGCCGAAAAAGCAAGCACAAGAGCACCAGCGAGAGCCTTAAGAGAAAGACCGGAAGCGTTTTTTTTAGAAAATTGTCAGAAATTGATAAGAAAAATAGCAGAAAAATGTCACAAATCGGCAATCTTCCTGTCATGACCGTCAGGTACAATACAAAGACAGGAAAAGAATATCGTCTCACGAGACTAGTATCGCTTGACGATACTATCGCGATACGATACTATATAACCAATGAAGACATGATCGTAAATTTCAGATGTAAAGAAACAGAAAAGATATTCAACCGTGAGTGGTCGGCAAAATTTCCACCAGAAATACAGGAAAGAGCAAAAACAAAACTGTGGGCATTAAATTTTGCTTCAACGGTGAAAGAATTACAAAGACCGCACTCTAATCACCTAGAGCAATTAAAAGGCAAAAGGAAAGGACAACATAGTATTCGTATTAACAATCAGTGGAGAATCTGTTTCGAATGGCACAGTAATAATGCATACAATGTAGAAATCATAGATTATCATTAATCAAAAACCATGAGACCAAAAAAAATTCCGAATACCCATCCCGGACAATATCTGGAAGAAGAATTCTTGATTCCACTAAAGATATCAGCATATCGTCTTGCGAAAGATATACATGTACCAGCAATACGAATTTCTCAAATTATACGAGGCAAACGATCCATTACGGTAGATACCGCGATGCGCCTAGAAAAATATTTCGGCATGTCGGCAGAATTTTGGATCAAATGGCAGGCTCATTATGACTTGGAAGAAGCCAAAGATCGCAAAAATGAAGTTGGAAAAGAAATAAAGCCATATAAAGTTCGAGGGGGAAATCGTATCAAAACGAAGACAACCCTGCATTGATCGCCAGCACTCCAGTTGACACCTCAAAGAAAAAGATTAGAATATCGCCACTCCTAAATCCAATTCTTAACCGCTTTTTTATGTCAAAAAAACCCGCTGAGAGTGAACATATTATCACCCCATCCATCGTAACAATAGCGCTAGGAGAAGCGATCGGAGGAGGGCACGACATACGAAAACCACCACAGCAGATTGTCGCAATTGAATTACCGCAAGATTTTCATGAGAGAGGAAAGGCAACAAGAGCACAACTTGAAAGAGCGGGAATACAATTCCGCACCGGCACCAGAAACAAGTAAAAGACAACAACATCAAATTTCAGCACGGAGAGGTGCGTGAGTGGTTGAAACGAGCACTCTCGAAAAGTGCCAGGGGCTTTAAGCTCCTCGGGAGTTCGAATCTCCCCCTCTCCGCCAACAGACAAATCGCAAGATTTGTCCTGAAGCAATTCCCTCCCCGTACACGTTCCTGATTCACCAGAATCATGCCGCGAGGCCGCTCCCGTCCCCATTCTCGAATCCCCTCCTCATGCTCTCCCTCCTCTTTCTCGCCCTTTCACTGTTCCTAGTCATAAAAAGTGCGGTGTACGCGATGAAGTACGCGACACGCGTAAGCGAGTCCATGCATCTATCCAAGCATCTCGTAGGGTTCGTGATTGTGGCGATCATCTCGGCGCTTCCGGAAACATTCATTTCCATCTCATCAGTTATCCAGGGAACTCCATCGCTCGGAGTTGGAACGCTTTTTGGCTCAAACGTGGCAGATCTCACCCTCTGTTTCGCCATTATTCTCTTCGCATCTCGTCATAATATCAAAATTGAGAGCAGGATTCTGAAAATGAATATCTTCTACGTTTTCACGTTACTCATTCCGATTATTTTCGGTTTAGATGGACACTACTCACGCATTGAAGGCATCGTTCTCATTCTTGCAGGACTCTCATTTTACGCGCACATGTTGCAAAACAATCCATCTGAAACTCCAAGAAAACGCCAAAATTTTTCCTGGAAATACATTGCGTATCTCGTCATAAGTCTCGCTGCGTTGCTGCTCGGAGCGCACTTTACCGTTCACTTCGGAGTCGAACTCGCAAATACTCTCAACGTAAATCCAATTCTCATTGGCCTCCTCATCGTAGGACTAGGCACGACACTTCCGGAAACATTTTTCTCAATCAGCGCGGTGAGAAACAACCAAGATAGCCTCGCCCTTGGCGATATTCTGGGAACCGTCATGACCGACGCAACCATTGTAGTCGGCATTATGGCTCTCATCCAGCCATTTGCATTCGACAAACGAATCGTCTACGTGACAGGCTTCTCTATGATATCTGCTTCTATTCTTCTCTTCCGGCTGATGAAATCAGGACGCGTCCTGACAAAAGCAGAAGGATATATTCTCATTCTTTTTTACGGTATTTTTGTGGCATCTGAAGTTGCGATAACAACGTAAGCAAATGTTCAGCACCCAATTCCAGCTTCAATATGATATGAATCGGGATTAAATTTGACGATTGTTAATGAACCTACTACAATTGGCGTCCTTAAGCAAAAAACATGGACAAAGAACCGACAAATACCGCTGAACACACACTAAGCGCAATGGCAGTGACACCACCAAGTACTCCGGCATTGCCAGCAAGGAAAGACCCGGAAAGCGCAGATGATCCGCTGGAACTACTCACACCAGAAAAAGCGCAGGCACGAAGCAATGAGGGCTACGCACTCCTGACACGAGGCGATATAAAGAGCTTCAATACACTGCGAGGAAATTTTCCAATGTGGAGACCGGATTTTTCGGGAAAATCTTTTCGAAGTATGAATCTCACAGGCGCGCGACTCGATAGAGCGAGATTAATAGGAACTGACTTCACGGGAACCAATCTTGAAGATGCTGATTTTTGGCTCTCAAATCTCACCAATGCGCAACTCAGTGGAGCACATGTACAAAACACAAGCTTTTATCTAACGACTCTTGACGGAGCAAATTTACAAAATACCAATCTGAGTATCGTAAAATCTATCATCGGCGCATCACTCAAAGGCGCACAACTTCAAGGCGCAAATGTACAAACAGATATAACCAACGTACAGTTCCACAAAGCTATATTTGATGAAAGAACTCAATTACCTGAACCGGAAGCCTTTCTTAAGACAACCGTCGAAACAGGATATGACAACAAAGGAATAGTGATACTATTGCCTGAAACATTACCGGAAGAATATAAAGGACGCATAAAAGCTATAATACGAGGACAAGAGAGAAAGTCGAGTAATCGAGATATTTAACGTATGTTTCTATGAATGATGTAGCAGCAGGAAGGCCAAAAACAGCAGCAGCTGAAGGAAAAGAAAGTATCACGAGTATTGATGAACTCAAGAAAGGCGAAGTAATAAAATATCGAACTCCGGTTCCTTCACGCACGGGAGCAACATGGGGGCGATGGGAGTA
>CAYHPV010000021.1:0-11268 GCA_964358735.1 uncultured Candidatus Peribacteria bacterium
GGCAGAAATATGATAAACAATTTTGGACGGCATTTGAGCGTCCACAAGGAGCTGACTACTTGCCGAACGCGGGCTGGGGCGGTGACCGCGTCGACTTGTACAGGTTCTATCCTGACGGTTCGTACGGCGACCTTCGCGGGCGGGTCTGGGTGCCAGGGGAAAAAGTTTAGTATTTGATATTTAATTTTCCTTTTCTTCTTTTTCTTTTATTTTTCTTTCGCAATAATCTAAGATGCTGATACGTGGTGAATAGCCACCTCAGCCGGGTCAGCAGACCTGCCCCTTGGGGGCTCTTTCTTTGTTGGGGCTACCACAGCCTGTTTGCTCTCAAAAAGATTTTAAATAATCAAAAAAATCTCGAGTAAACAATCAGCACATCTCCCCTCACGTTTGAGCTAAGTAGACTCCTTGGTAGGGTGTAAAAAGCAAGCCAATGCAAGCACTGTGGTTGCGACTGCAGATGTGATTTACCCGAAATACTTAGTCAACAACTGACAACTTGCCGAACGCGAACTGGAACAATGACCACGTCAACTTGAACAGGAACAATCCTGACAATTCGAACGACAACCTTCGCGGACGGGTCTGGATGAACGGAGATGTGCTTCTCTCAAAATTATTTTAGAGGCTTTGCGAAGCCCTCAACCATCCACCAAGCATTCTTCCAATTTCACTCAAGATGCTCTGCATCTGAAAAATTTTGGTTTGATTCGCGAGTCCCAATTCCAGAAATAATCTGAGTTTAAGCGTCGCGACCTCAAGTTGACTGCTTGCCTTGATGAGGTAGGCAGCCTTCAATGATTTCGGCGCATTTTTCGCCATAATACACTGCTCCAGAAAATTCAGAATCGACTGCTCGAGACTTACACCGAGAGAATACCTCCATCGCTTTTCAAGCGCGTCATTGATTGATACGATATTTCTATAAGCTTCATAACTTTTATTGATGATAGGAAGCGAGTCCATAGACCTGAGTTTAGAAAATATTTGGAGAGCGTGGTTTGCTTTTCGGAAAGGCAAGAAGTGGTCGCGTGATCTGCATGAGTTTCAATATCGGCTCGAAGAAAATCTTTATGAGCTATCTTGTGATCTTACAAGTGGGCGCTATAAGCACGGGCCGTATCGAACCTTTATGGTTTGTGATAATAAGCGGCGAGAGGTTTCGGTATCGACCGTCCGGGATCGTGTGGTTCATAGACTGATATACGATTATTTGAACAAAATATATGACAAAACATTCATCTATGACGCATGGTCATGCAGAGTTGGTAAAGGGCTGATGGGAGCGATAGAACGCGCTCAGCAGTTTTTGAAGTCGTATCCAAAAAGTTACATCTGGAGAGGCGATGTTCGAAAGTTTTTTGACAGCGTGGATCAGGAAGTGTTGCTCCAGCTTCTTTTGAGAAGAGTAAAAGATCAGAAGGTTTGCAGCTTGATATGTGAGATTATCAGGAGTTTCGCCACACACACACGGGCCAGCAGGCGATTCAGCAGAATCGTGTCGCCGAGACCTCGTCCTTGGGACACACGGCGCGCGGGATGCCGATCGGAAACCTCACGAGTCAAATTTTCGCCAATGTGTATCTGAACGAGCTGGATCGATTTGTGAAGCATAGCCTGAAGTCACAAGAGTATATGCGATACGGCGATGACTTTATCCTGATCGCTGCCAAAAAGGAAGAGCTCGAGGTTTTTCGCGGTAGAGTAATTGCTTTCCTTCGAGATGCACTTGGTCTGGAGTTGCACGGGAGAAATGACAAAATCATCAAAGCACGTCACGGCCTTCGATTTCTCGGCGTTATCATCTGGCCACGTGGAAGAAAACTCAATGCGCGTTCAATTGGGCGAATACATACCCGCATGGATGAGAAAAATATTGCGAGTTATCGTGGGCTATTACTGAAGCACATGCCTCAGAAGAAAAAAGAATTTTATTGGACATTATACGAAAGATTTTTGTCAGAAATTTGTTAATTTTTTGTAATGAATTTGCAAGGAATAATTTAACATTTTTGTTTTATATAAGCCATTTTTCGAGGTATTATAGTTGATACCGTAATCAGAAAAATATGGTAAAAGATTTTGAAAGTTGGCACAAGCTCAAAGCTCGACTGGACAATAGAAAAAGACCTCCAGCATTCAGCGAAGGGGAGGTCTGGTGGTGTTCGGTTGGAATAAATGTAGGAGTGGAAGCAGATGGTAAGAATCTATATTTCGAGCGTCCAATTCTTATTATTCGGAGATTCAATGACGAAATGCTTTGGGCATTTCCGCTAACCTCAAAAATAAAAAGAGACAGATTTTATTACCCAATGAGCGTTAATGGATTAGTCGAAACGGTAATGCTATCTCAAATAAAAACCCTAAGTTCAAAGCGGCTTCAGAGGCTTATCGGAAAAATTAATAGATATGAATTAAGAAAGATTAAGCTCGCAGCAGGAATTCTCTAATTAAAAAGACTCCTCTTACGGAGGAGTCTAGTTGTGCTTTGCTAGCCATAATGCCTACACCTCAATAGCCGTAAGCTATAGATGAGATGCAAGCGCACGGAATCCTTGCGGAAACCTCAATTGCCTCGGCTGGCCTAATGACCCAAGTATATCAAATCTCAGAATACAAGTCAAAAGCCCTTCTATATCCTCCCATACGTCTCACGCTGGTACTCGGTGAGGAATTTGTGGACCTGGCGGTCGACCCGGACGTCACTTTTGCGGATAGGTTTTTTGAGGCGAATGCCCTCGAAGGTTCGGCAGCGGCTGAGGGCGACATAGGTCTGACCCGAGGCGAAACTTCCATTTCCGAGGTCGATGACCACACGATCAAAGGTCTTGCCCTGACTCTTGTGGATGGTGATGGCCCAGGCAAGTTTCAGGGGAATTTGCTCGAAAGCACCAGCACTTTTTTGCGATAAAGACTTTGACGACGAATCGTACTCATATCGGTAGAGTTTCCACTCATGAGTCGTAACGTGCACCTCCTTACCACCATGAATCTTCACGATAACCGCACTCGGGAGAATTTCAGTAACCTGCCCGACCGTTCCGTTGACCCACTGGCCGTCCATATCGTTGTTGGCGAACATGACCTGCGCGCCAACCTTGAGGAGGAGCATCTGGTCGGTAGGATACTGCTTCATATCGAAATTTCCTTTGATGGTACTCGTGAAACGCTGCGATGGAGTTTTGAGCTGTGCGAGACGTGCATCGTTGATATCGGCCGCGAGCTGATTCGTAGAAGTGAGATAGATACTATCCATATCCTGAGAACCGGTACTGAGCACTCGCGCATTGATCGCATCGATCTGCCGATCCGTCACACTATTCACACGAATTGCGTTCAGAAGATCAATAAATGTGTCATCGCTCTGGCGGTAAATTTTATCGAGCTCGACGAGTTCCATATAGAATCGTTCATCGACAACCGCCTTTGAGTGAAAGAACCACGGACTCTGGTAAAATTCCGCAAAAAAATCCTGCTCATCACGCATCACAATCGGCGGAAGTTGGTAAAGGTCTCCAATAAAGACCATCTGGACGCCACCAAACGGCTCCTTATTTTTTCGAGCCGCCTTGAGAAACTGATCAACACAATCCATCAAATCGGCTCGTACCATCGACACCTCGTCGATAATGATCGTCGTGAGAAGCGTATAAAGTTCATTCTTCGTCTCTTTCGCACCTTTTTTCTTCGCCTTTTCGATCGACATGTTCGGCATGAACTTGAAAAACGAGTGAATCGTCTCACCCTGCACATTCAGCGCGGCAACCCCCGTCGGCGCGAGCACTACCACATTTTTCTTCGTATGCTTCATGAAGTACGACAGCAGCGTGGACTTTCCTGTTCCTGCCTTGCCGGTAAGAAAAACACTCTGATGCGTCTGCTCCATCAACGTAATCGCGCGCTTAAACTGCTCATGTTGTTCGATTGGTTCGTTTATCATGCGAGCATTGTAGGGGAAAAGGGAAACTTTCTACAGAAGAATTTTTGTGTCAGGAATTTGCAAGAAATAATTTAAAAAATACGTACTGGCAATAAGTACTTTATTTCCGTTTTTCCAATACAATAAAAAGGCCTCCGCTATGTGTGGTATATAAACCACGGTGCCGAGAGCCCTTCTAAAGACAGTGTATCAAACAAACACTCACATGTCAAAATCGGCTTTACACCTCCTCCTTCGCAATCTCAATATGCATCTCGTCGATCTGTTCCTTTGGCAGTTCTGAAGGGGCGCCCATCATGAGGTCTTTAGCCTTGGAGTCCTTTGGAAAGGCCATGACTTCGCGGATGTTTGGTTCGTCGCGGAAGATCATGACGAGACGGTCGATGCCCCAGGCGATACCGCCATGTGGAGGAGCGCCGTACTCGAAGGCGTGGAGCAAGTGACCAAATCGCAACTCAGCATGTTCTTTGGAAATTCCAAGAACATCAAAAATTTTCGACTGTTCGACCGCGTCGTGGATTCGGATACTTCCACCGCCAATCTCCGAACCATTGAGCGCGAGATCATACGCCTTCGCCCGAACCGCACGTGGATTGGTATCAAGCATCGCCACATCCTCGCTCAAAGGAGCCGTGAACGGATGATGCGCAGAAACGAGTCGCTTGTCAGTCTTGCTGTACTCGAAAAGTGGGAACTCATAGATCCAGCAAAACGCGAGCTCATCAGATTTTCGCAGTCCCAAAGTATCACCACACGCCAGACGAACCTGGCCAAGAGCGGTAGCCGCAACATCAAACTCATCAGCGCCAAAGAAGACGATATCTCCCGTCTGTGCGCCCGTCGCTTCCACGAGTTTCTTCATCTCATCTTCTGAGAAAAACTTGGCAATAGGGGACTTAAGGCCAGCCTCTTCCATAACAATATATGCCAATCCCTTCGCGCCATACACCTTGGCAAGTTCAGTAAGATCATCAATCTGTTTTCGAGTAAATCCGCTCGCGCCTTCAACTCGGAGCGCAAACACAACGCCTTCACTTTTCACGGCATCTGAAAAAACTTTAAATCCACAACCAGCCACCAACTCGCTCACATCGCAGATCTTCATATCAAATCGCAAATCCGGTTTGTCAGAGCCATACTGAGACATCGCATCCTTCCAGGTCAGTCGCGGAAATGGTTTTTTCAATAATTTTTTATGCGGAACATATTTCTCTACAAGTTCAATCATTAAGCCCTCATTCAAACTCATCACATCCTCCGCATCGACAAATGACATCTCGACATCGAGCTGCGTGAACTCCGGCTGTCGATCGCCACGCTGATCCTCATCTCGGAAGCATCGTGCGATCTGGAAGTACCGGTCCATACCAGCGACCATGAGGAGCTGTTTCATCTGCTGCGGAGATTGCGGTAAGACAAAAAATCGACCCGGATACAATCGTGAAGGCACGATATACTCACGGGATCCCTCTGGCGTTCCTTTAATTAAAATCGGTGTCTCAATTTCCACAAAATCATGAGCATCCATATAATCACGAATCGACTTCACGATTTTATGACGAACCACCATATTATTCTTCATGCGCTCACGTCGAAGATCCAGGTATCGATACTGCAAACGAAGCTCTTCATTCGCATCGACAGGAACATCAATTTCAAATGGCGTCGTCTTCGCGGCGTTCAAAATCTTCATCTCACTCACAACGAGCTCAATCTCGCCCGTCATCATATTTTTATTCTCAGAGCCCTCCGGTCGCTTTCTCACCGAACCC
Source organism: uncultured Candidatus Peribacteria bacterium (assembly GCA_964358735.1). Classification (GTDB taxonomy): domain Bacteria; phylum Patescibacteriota; class Gracilibacteria; order UBA1369; family UBA12463; genus CALREA01. Next base: position 5,713 of record CAYHPV010000021.1, read on the forward strand.
GTCACCTGCAAGACATACTCACTTCGAACATCCTCAGCCATGCCATGAACGGCTTCCTGGGAAGGATCGATCACAATTTGCGTAAGCCCATATCGATCTCGCAAATCAATAAAAATAAGTCCACCATGATCACGTCGGCGGTGAACCCAGCCAGCGAGGGTGACTTCCTGACCAATGTGAGAGGCACTAAGTGCAGAACAGGTATGACTTCGATACATAAGAGTGTTTGAAAATAAATCCGATAAATTCCAGACAAAGCGCAAGCATACTAGCCTATTTTTTCTCGTTGGAAAAGGGCTTCGAGTTGCTCCATGATACCGGAATCAAAACCAACCCCCATCGGTAATCGAATTCTTCGCACATCAGCACCCTGCACAAGACGAAGTTCGACCGGATGTTCTCCGGGATGCGAAAGAAAAATAAGTCTCAAGGCATTCATGACATCGGCAGGAGCATCATGTGGTACGGAGACGACAAGAGTATCATCAACCAGACGAGGCCCAAGAGCAAAAACCTCACGGGTAAGGGCAGCTTGATCGGTGTATCCAGAAGACACTTCACCCGATTCATCACTCACCACAGGAGCCGCAGCCTCTTTCTCCTCAGGCGCGGCAACGATCAATTGCCGTCGAACTCGCTCATGAGGATCAAAAAGATTCGACTCACGCGCTCGCTCAATCATGCTCTCAAGAGAAACAGCCGAAACACTATCCACCGACAACGTGTACTCATTCCGACGAAGATCGAGACGACCGGTAATCATGACGATATGATCTGGCTTGAGTTTCTCGGCGAACATGGCATAGGCCTTTGGAAAAACCACGGCATTGATACGGCCCGTAGGATCCTCCAGATAAAACTGCATCATGTACGCGCCAGATTTGGTAAAGATTTTTTTAGGATTGGTGACGAGTCCAGCAAACTGCAAACTTTTTCCCAGATATTTTTTTTCAATTTTTTCAACGAGCAACACTTTTTTCCCAAGGTAACGACGAAGACCCTGGAGGGGATGGCTGGAGACATAGAGGCCGAGAAACTCCTTTTCCCAGCGCAGGCAATCCACCTGAGAGGCGGGAGCCACTTTTTCCAAAGCAAACTGCGGAGCATCCCCACTCGAAAGCTCATCAAATAAACCAATTTGACCCTGAGCCTGGCCTCCCTGGTGAGACTTGGCATGAGCCACAATTCGCTCAAAATTTTCTACCAGAAGCATTCGTTCACCGAGCTCTTCAAGGGCTCCGCAGTAGGCGAGAGCGGTGAAAAGTTTTTTATTAATAAGATGCGCAGAAACTCGTTCAGAAAAATTTTGCACCGAAGAAAAAGGACCAAACTGTTTGCGAATCGCGAGAATTTCTCCAATGGGCGCCGTCCCCACACCCTTCACTGCCGACAACCCGAAACGAATCTTTCCAGGCTCTACCAAGGTAAAATCAACATCCGACTCATTGATCGAAGGTGGCAACACCTGAATCCCCATCGACTCACACTCCTCAATCTCAATGGCAATACGATCCATATCACCCTGATCACACATGAGCAGTGCCGTCATAAACTCATCAGGAAAATTTCCCTTCAAGTACGCCGTCTGGTAAGCGATCATCGCGTAGCACGCCGCATGGGCTTTATTGAAACCATATCCAGCAAACGGCTCGATAACCTGCTCGAAAACCTCCACGGCCAGTTTCTGACCGTGCCCCTTGGCCACAGCACCCTGGACAAATTTTTCACGCTGTTCAGCCAAGAGAGAGGCAATTTTTTTACCCACCGCCTTACGAAGAATATCGGCCTCGCCAAGCGTGTATCCAGCAAACTGCTGAGCGATTTGTAAAATCTGCTCCTGATAGACCGCAACACCATAGGTCTCATTGAGAATCCCCTCAAAACTTTTATCGAGATAGTGAACGGATTCCGGATGATGTTTCCCTTTAATATAACTCGGAATCCACTCCATCGGACCAGGCCGGTAGAGAGCCACCATGGCGATGATATCTTCAAAGCGGGTAGGAATCAGATCTTTTAAATACCGTCGCATGCCTCCGGACTCAAGCTGAAAGACACCCGTCGTTTCTCCCTTCTGCAAGAGCTCAAACGCCTTCGAGTCATCCATGGGAATTCGCTCAAGATCAATATCAATCCCACGAGACCGACGAACAATCAAGAGCGTCTTTTCCATGATCGTGAGATTTTTCAAACCAAGAAAGTCCATTTTTAAAAGTCCAATCTCTTCAATCGGTTTCATCGAGTACTGGGTCACCACATCTTTCTGCTCGCCACCAGCCGCAAACTGCAAAGGCGTATACTCAACCAGTGGCCGCGAAGAAATCACCACCGCACAAGCATGGGTTCCGGCATGACGCACCGTACCCTCGAGCTGAATGGCATCATCAAGGAGCGTTTTCGCGCGGGGATCTTTGGCGTAGAGATCTCGGAGCTCAGGATCTTTTTCAAGTGACTCCGTGAGAGGAACATGCCGCCCCTGCACCGGAGGTGGAATTTTTTTGGCCACCGCATCGACCTCACCATACGGATACCCAAGCGCGCGCCCAACATCGCGAACGGCCGCACGAGAAGCCATCGTCCCAAACGTAATAATCTGCGCGACATTTTCTCGGCCATACTTATTAATCACATAATCCAAAATTTCCCCACGCCGATCATCCGCAAAATCCACGTCGATATCAGGCATCGAGATACGCTCAGGATTCAAAAAGCGCTCAAAAATCAGTCCATATTTTAAAGGATTCAGCTGGGTAATATTGAGAGAATAGGAAAGAAGCGAACCCGCTGCAGACCCTCGACCCGGCCCAACCACAATACCGAGTGCCTTCGCCGCTCGAATAAAATCCCACACGATGAGAAAGTAAGTATCGAAACCCATCTGATGCACAATCCCAAGCTCATACTCCAGCTGTTTCAGGGCTTCTTCAGTCGGATGGCCATCGAAGCGAGCGTGCAAACCATCGAAACAGAGCTGTCGTAAATAGCTATCCGCCGGCTCATTATTCGGCGTATCAAAGTCAGGAAGGAGATTCTGGTGAAGGGGAATCTCGATGTCACACATCTCAGCGATGCGCAGAGTATTCTCGAGAGCATCCGGCGTCTCCGAAAAAGCCTTCATCATCTGCTCAGGAGTACTCAGCGAAAAATCTCCGGAAAATTTCATGCGCTCTTCCTGATGAATATTCGTGCCCGTCTGAATCGCCAGTAAAATATCATGGGAGTGATGTTCATCAGGAAACACGTAGTGAGAGTCGCCAGTCGCAACCAAAGGCACATTCATTTCGCGGGCAAGCGCAATAAGCGCCTTATTGACAATAGCTTGCTGCTCGAGAAGAGGATTGTCCTGAATCTCAAGATAGAAGTGATCCGGCCCCATCATCTCGACGTAGAGCTTGATCGTTTTTCGAGCGAGCTCCATGTCATCCGAAAGAATCGCGCGACTCACCTCGCCATTGAGACAGCCGCTCAAAACAACAAGACCTTCTTTGTACACACCAAGCAGGGCATGGTCGATTCGAGGTTTGTAGTAAAAACCCTCGAGATTCGATTTTGTCACGAGCTGCATGAGGTTTTGGTATCCCTTGAAATTTTTTGCCAGAACCGTGAGATGGTAGGGTTTGTTATCAATACCCGAAGTTTTATCAAAACGGGTTCGCTGGGCGACGTACATTTCACAGCCAATAATCGGCTTAATTCCAGCACTTTTTGCCGCTTTATAAAAATCAATCGCCCCGTACAAAACACCGTGATCGGTGATAGCCAAAGCTGGACAGCCCATCTGTTTGGCCCTCGCAACCATAACCTCCGGTGACCTGAGTCCATCCAGGAGGCTATAATAGGAGTGTGAATGGAGGTGGACGAAGGACATAAAGTGTCTGTGGTGCCTGGGAGAGGACTTGAACCTCCACGCCTTTTGGGCATTAGCTCCTAAGGCTAACGTGTCTGCCATTTCACCACCCAGGCGAATAAAGGGGGGCAAAGCAGATACAGTAGTACCATGCTGGAAGCTATTATTAAAGCCAAAATACGAAATAGTTGACAAAAAAACACTTTAGGATTAAAATTCGACCTTACCCACAAACGAATCCATCAAGTACTTGACGTAGTCAGCAAAAGTACCTAATGTACCACGCGTTCTAACCCCCGCCTCTATGGATACCGTTCTTGATCAGCAGAATGCAAAAAAAACTCCGGAGCAGGCGTCACTCATTCAGACGATTGAAGAAATGCTTCTTGTCCTTTCTCCAAAAGAAAAAGAGGTCATGGTGAAACGTTTCAGTCTTGATAGTAAGCCACGACTCACGCTCGAAAAAATTGGTCAGAAATTTACCGTCACCCGTGAACGCGTAAGGCAGATCGAAAAAATCGCTCTCACGAAACTTCGACGTACCGTCCAGAACAGCAAACTTCAGTCCATCAATGAACTGGCCAATATCTGCCTCAAAAAAAACGGCGGTGTTGCAACAGAAAATAAAATTCTTGCCGAGGTGCTGCTCAATATTGGGTCCGACAGTCAGCTCGATGGAAGCATCATCCGACTCTCTCTTAATATCAATCTTGGAATTGTAAAATCAGAAAAAAACAATCAACTCCACGCATTTTGGCGTTTCAAAGACATCTTGGAAGAAGATGTGGAACGAGTGGTTGACCTAGCCATTCAAAAACTTCAGGAAGCAGGTGACGTCGTATCCTTCGAGCAGCTCGCTGAACAGATAAAAAACAAGCTCCTCGAAGAAGGAAAATCTTTTGAACTTGCTGCCATTCTCTCGTCACTCGAGGTCGACAAGCGCCTCCGTAAAACCAAAGAAGGTTTCGGTCTCAACACCTGGAGACACATCAATCCACGAAGCATCCGTGATAAGGCCTATATCGTCCTGAAAAAGACAACCCAGCCACTCCATTTTGTCGAAATCGCCAATAAAATTATCGAGAGTGCCTTTGATAAAAAAGTCGTCACCGTTCAGGCGGTCCACAACGAGCTCATCCGTTACGATCAGTTTGTACTGGTCGGCCGAGGTCTTTACGCGTTGAAAGAGTGGGGCTACAAAAAAGGCACCGTCTCCGAAATCATCGAGAGCCTTCTCAAAAAGAAGTCCCCAATGTCCAAACAAGACATCATCAACGGCGTCCTCAAACAGCGCCAAGTAAAGAAAGGCACCATCTCCCTAAACCTCCAAAAAAGTGATCAGTTCGTCCGAGTAGGAAGGGCGGTGTATGCGTTGAAGAAGTAGCACACTATTTTTATCTCGAATAAAACCCCATCTCCATGAAAAATACCCTAGGAACACTCCTAACAGCAGTAGCAATCTCCGCAGTAACACCGGGATGCAAGGATGGTATGGAAAGCGTACAATGCGAAGGACTGAAAGGTGATTTTGATCGGGCTGCAGAAGATGCCATTCCAGACACCTCCTTGTTTAGAGATAACAGATGTGAGAGGAGAGATTTTCTCTACGGAGACGTCGATTTGAAAGCAAGAATTTTTCAGGAACAATGCGATCTATCCGACGGTATAGTAAACGGATTAAGAGAACAATTAGATCGAGTGGCAAATCT
>CAYHPV010000022.1:0-11071 GCA_964358735.1 uncultured Candidatus Peribacteria bacterium
AATATTACGATGATGCACTATGGCACGCGCGGGATTCTCAAGTGGGAGTCGGATCGAGTGAAGTCACGCGAGTGGCTGGTGGATGCTGATATTCGAGTTCCAAAGATTTTTGCTTCTCCTGAAGACATTGATCGGCCAGCGATTATCAAGTTTCACGGTGCCAAGGGCGGCATGGGATACTTCGTCGCGAAAACTCCTGCTGAGTTTTATGATCGTATTAAAGAATATCCAGAAGAAAAAGATTATGTGATTCAGGAGTACATCGTCGGAGTGCCTCTCTATACGCATTATTTTTATTCACCATTGCATGATGAACTCGAGATCATGAGTTTCGATAAGCGATATGAGTCGAACGCTGACTCGATCGGACGCATCGCCGCGAAAGATCAGCTCGATGCGAATATTCATACGAGCTACACGATTACGGGAAATATTCCGATCGTGGTGCGAGAGAGTATGCTGCCGGATTTATTCGCGATGGGGCGACGCGTGGTGGAAAAGTCACGCGGTCTTGAAGGCGTGGGTGCGCAGGGCTTGTTTGGGCCGTTTTGCCTGGAGGCGATTGTGGCTCCTGATTTGAAATTTTATGTCTTTGAAATTTCGGCTCGCATTGTGGCGGGTACGAATCCGTATGTCAATGGCTCACCCTATACGTGGCTGCGCTATAACGAGCCCATGAGCACGGGTAGACGGGTGGCGCGAGAGCTCAAGGAGGCGATTGAGGGTGGGAGGCTGAAGGAGGTGTTGGGGTAGCCCTTTATTCCCCTTTGCAAACCAACCCACAGTTTGCTTTTATGGCGTTTATGAGAAGAGTTGCGTAGAGGTCTTTTTCGTTAACTTTACTGGCGTCGTAGTCTTCCGCTTCGAGTGCCCTCAGGAGTTCATATCCCACGATCGCGCGTGGAGTGTAGAGTTTTCCGGCTCCAGAGCCTTTGTAGAATGGCAGTGTCTCGATGAATCCTGAGACTGAATCGCTCTCTATTCGATCAGGTAATGTCGTATTTTCTTTGATGTCTTCACTTATTCTCGCAATGTCCGCGTTATAAAAGGCAATCGCCATGAGCCATGCGAATGCATCTTTCACCATTGGGTTATCTTTGTAATACTCCTGAATAGCCCCCATATTTGCATGAAGCCATGCCACTCCGAGAGCGACCTCTTTTCGAATCGTGGTATCTTCAATATCATCGAGCTTGTCGTAAAACTCGTTGTAGAGTTTTTTACGGAGAAGAAGGACATACTGTACCAGATTTTTTGACATATTCGCCTTCAGTCCTTCGAGCCTTGCGTCTACATTTTCCGGCATATCAAAGGTATTTTTATTTTTTGGTGGCATCGCCGTCGTGAACTGAAAAGGACCGGCAACTCCCTCACTCTTGTTATAAAAATTCACAAAGTCCGTTTCATTTCGAATGAGTGCAAAGAGAAGATTCGGATCGATGAGTTCGGCAAGTTTTTTTGAACCGGCAATCGCGATCCCATACTTGTGACCTTCTTTAAATCGCTTAAAGTTTTTTGCGATGACTGCCTTGGGATCAATTTGTCGCTTTCCGCCGGCAATATTTTTATCGTGACACATCATGTGTGCGAGGTGAATCATTCGACCAATGTAGTATTTATTCTGCGTGAGCATCTCTTTTTCCTCCCTAGTGAGCGTCATCTTTTCCAGCATGTACGCCACCATGGCATCACGAAATGCGTCTATTTGGAGTTCCTTCGTATTTTTTCTTCCAAGTTTTTCGAGTTCTTTTTCGTAGAGCGAGTAGAGCTCGTTGTCGGTCAATTTTCCATCCTTCTCAAAAGCGTTCATGAAGGATTCTATGGTTTCAGCGATTTCCTTGAGCTCTTGCGGTCGTTCTTTCGTCTCTTCAGACTCTTCATTTTTGTCAGCCATACCATATGCCGCCGCTAATCCGCCGATTAACGTGACTCCGAGCAATCCTAAAAATCCTCTTCGGCTCATCGTTACTGTGTCCTGGACTTCTGGTGTCGTCGTGGTTGGTTTTTTCGCACCACCCGACTGAGAGTTTGGCGACTCTTTTCCTGCGTTTGTTCCTAGTTTTGATGGTTGTCCGTCTAACATGATTTTCTTTAGGTTATTATTCCTTACTTCATTCCCACCTTCTGAGCTGATGGAGCTGGTGGTGTATTTTTTGCCCACCAGAAGCCTTTTTTCGAGGCATCTTGATCGAAGGCGCCCGTTGTTTTGAGCCACATGGCTCCTGCGTTGACGACATAGGAGTTTGCCGGTGCTGAGGTGAGATCGATACTCCCTGGATTTGTTTTCGTTCGACGGTAATAGGCAAGTACATCTTCAGCGGTTTTGAATCCTGCAAGAATCGTGCGTCCTGCGGTTTGACCTGCGTTGTAGTAGATGTAGGTGAAGAAGCAGAGAATATCTTCGCGGTCTTTTGCTGCCAAAGTGTCGAGTGAAATATTCTGCTTTTGGAGATGAATCATGAACATTTTTTGTCGGTAGATGAGCTCGGAAATGAAGGCCCAGATAGCGGCACCTTTATTTCTGAAGTGCGCCGGGTGTGCGACCCCAATTTCATTCGTGCCCTTGTATCCCTTGAAATATCCTTCGAATGACTTTGGAAGAATTCCCATTGCAACGATTTCTGGAAAATCGGCAGCGAACCAATCGAGTCCGAGCGTCCAAAATCCGTCAACACTCTCCCACGTATCCTCTGTTCCTCTGATATCCAGGAGTGACCCCTCATTACCCATCGCACCAACGACCAGCTCCGGAGGCAAGACAATTCCCCAATCTTTTCCTCGCGCAGCCATCATGCGATCGATGTAGTATTTTATTGCGGTGATCTGACGAACTTCTCGAGCATCATCAGCATATCCAAAATATTTTGGGATTTTTATTCGGCCACTGAATTTTGCCTCTACTTGAGCCCGAGCTTGCAGGACTCCCGCCTCTTTATCTGGACTCGCTGCGATACGAACGCCATTTTCAACGATGCGTAGGGCGTAGGCCACTGCTTCAGGTGTGTACTGCTGCTCCCACTCGGCGAGTTTTGCTGAATCAATCTTGAGAAATGTTGTTGATTTTGCTGGCGCATTTATTTTTTTATCCGACTTGGGCACACCTGCTGTCTTGTTGTTATTTCCTTGATATGGAGATGGGGGTGCGAGTGATTTCTGTTTTTTAGCAGGTTTTGCTTTTGATATTTTATGAGCCGGTTTATTTGGTTTTCCCTTTAATTTCTTTGCTTTCTTGGCCGGAGCGTTTTGGCTTGCGTGTCCGTGATGAGCTTTTGCAAAGGCATCATCGGGTGTTGCGATGTTTGTTGTTATCGCGGCGAGTAATGCCAACATTCCGTGGCGAAGTGGGCCGCCTATTGATCTGATTTTTGAGAGCATTGTCGGTTTGGCCTGAGGAGTTTCTTTATGATTTTCTCCTATTGCTGACTGATTTTCTAATGAATGCATGTGCGGTAAATTATTGTATGCCATCAAGATACATACGACCTCGCGTGAATTCTGTTGCTACGAGATATCCTGTTTTTAGTCTCGCGTCCGCGGGATCACGGTACTGCACCAGCGCGCTACAATCACCTTCTCCGCAGTCCAGAGCGAGCAAATCGAGTTCCGTGTCGGCTGGGATTTTTCCAATGACGTTTCCATTTTCGTCTCGAAAGTTTAGGCCCCCATTTTCTTCTACTTCACTGTTTCTTCGCACCTTCACTTTGTTCGCTCCAAAACTTTCTGGATGGAAATTTTTTGCATCATACGGATCGAGAAATCCCTTGGCAATATATCCTCCTTGGGCAATATAAACATACCCGGTTTTAGGATCAATGTGTAAGACCTGAACAAGTGTATTTGGCCGTACAACACCTATTTTCACGGCTTGTGCTGATGGATAATCTTTAAGATTGGCGCCGAAATTTTTGACTGTCGCCGGTACTGTTTTGACCACCATGTAGGTTGGTGTGACTTTTGTTGGGTTTTGCAGCACCCACTTTACTTCTTGGAGCATCGCGATTATTTTTTCATACATCGCCTTTCTTTTTGCTGGCACTTTCATTTCATCACTATAATCAAAAGCAATATTTTGTTGAGTGCCATTGGTATATTGATTCGCTGATACCGATTCATCTCCGTAGTGAATCGTTATGTCCTGCGAACACTCTCCGCTACAGTATCTGATCATCAGTCGTTTTTTTCCTGGCGACGCAATCGCACCTTTCATGGTTAAGGTATCGGTACTCTTATTCACGAGTGCCTGTACTTCCTTGAAGAGGTCATTGGCTTTCTTATTCTCCAGTGAGCGTTGATAATTTTCATCCTGATCTTTTACTTTTATATCACCCTGTAGATCTTCAACTTCATCACGAACATATTCTTTTTCAGGAGTTGGAATATCTGCGGGGAAATCGGCGGGACTTTTTGGTCTGCGGCTGATAATCGCCTGTGCCATTTGCATGCCACGCTGTATTTCCTGAGCTTCTTGCGAAATGGCTGTCACGGTGGCGGTAATGAGTGGAGCAACTTCAGGATTTTGGCTTTCTGCTGGCGGAAGTGGCGCCTCTGTTGGAGCTGGAGCCCATTGTGTCATTATTTTTGGCTTTTCATCTTCGCCGCAACCTGCGAGGGCGAGCGTACTTGCTGCTATCGCGATATAGCTTTTCCAGGAGTTGGAGTTGGGGGTGTGCATAGGGGATTTGAGTGATGTTCTTAGGTTGGTAGGCTATTATAGGCTGATGGCTTATTGTATACGTTTCTTGGTTTTTGTCAAATAATGTAATCTACGAAGACCCCCGTTTTTCACGCTTCAGCTTTAAGATAGATCTCGCCCAAAGCTAAAAATAAATGCAAGAATTTGTGAAATTTTCTAAAATCTCGCTTCGAAGAGCAATGAATATACAAATATTATGTTCGATTTTCTATCACATCCCTTGCCGCCGAACCAATCGCCACGCCGATTTCCATAGCTTTCTCAGTATCCGGCATGAACGTTGAGGCGTGAAAGACCTTGCCATCTTGCAAAAGGTGACGCTTCGCAAGATCAAACGTCACCTGAGGTATGGCAGCCTCCGCAGCAGATACGGCCAAGCGCGTCCCGGGATAACCGGTCATATGAGGAAAAGGATCGTTGAACTTACCATTAATATTCAAATCAAGAAGTCTCGCACGAACCGCAGCAGCTAAACCCTGATCAGCAATAGGCTGGTAAGGGAGATTGTCGCCCTGGGGACTTTTTCCCTGAGAAATACCCGTCACAAGATCGCAGTCGGCTCTCGCCGGCCCATGATTACATCCATCGGTATAAATACCATCCCACTCATCAATCAGTTCGAGAACACCTCTTTGATAAGCCTCGAAATCACTATCAGCGAGAAGCCCGAGTTGATTTTGCTTTTTCGTAACAGCATTGACCCTTGCCTCATCAAACTCACCGGACCCCATCGTATGCGGCTGATACACCACTCGAATTCGATCACGATACTGGGTGAAGTACGCAAAAAGTGTATCCATCGAAAGGCTATACGCCTCGTTCAATTTTTCCTGAACATCCGACGGCACGGGAAAAAGTGAAGCGCCCGCAAGAGGTCGATTATGATCCATCAACGTCCGACCTCCCATCCTCGGTGCGAGAAAAAGAGGATTTAAACCCTGCTGCCTCAGTGAATACATGACACCTCGAGCCACCTCATCCGCTCCAATATCACCACGAATATGACCAAACTTCAGAAGCGCCTGACCAGCGGGAGTCGCAAGAAACGACTGAAGTTTCGGATCGAGAAAAGAAAGATCCTTTGTGACGGGTGGCGTCGAGTGAGCACTCCAGACAAGCGCATACAAGTCGGAGAGTTTGGTATTGAGCGTATTTTCCACGTCGACAGGGGCTCCAGCTCTATACAGTTCGGTACCAAAACCTGTAGGAATCGTCAGTCCCAAATCAAGATGTCCGTGGGACATCTCATGCAGATCACCAAGAGTTTCGAGAACCATAGTTTTGAGAAGTTAAAAAATGCAAAAAATACACGAAAAACAAGAGCGAATATTACTGCCGGAGAGATTTCACTGTCAATGAAAATTATGGGAGAAGAGACGAGGTTACGTAGTATACCTCAACAATTTAGCTTAAAACTTGTTCAAAGGGCAAAAGGTATGATCCTCTCTAATCGCCCCGAGCTTTGGGCCCACATACAAGTCTTGACTTTTTAAAATAAGATGATAGAATTGCTCCTTTAGACTCATTTCATATGAACGAATGCGAAACAGGTGCGGCCACTGAACAAGATAACAATTTTGATGGTCAATTGATATTGGGAATTGATAGATGTGTTACCGCTTCCAATGAACTCCATCACACACGCACTATGAGAAGATGGCAGAAAAATTGGGCAAAGAAAATGGGGAGAGATCCTGCATTGGGCTCTTTTCCGCCCCATTGGCAATATCATTATCCCCCATTGCTCTTCTTGAAAGGATCTAACGATGTTCCCGTCCCATTACTTGCCGGCGCATCTCATCTGGGACTATCATTCAAATTCATCCCTACTGATGGTAATCCTGAATTCTCATATATTCTCAAAAAACAGAGGGATATTCTGGATATTATTCTTGATGGGAGAGTACGTGTAAGCGTACTTCTCAATTCACTTGGAGGTAATTGTCGAGTTCAAGACAATGTCATTCATTTTTTTGATCGTATACGTGAGAATGGCGGAGTAATAGATGCATATGCCACCTCTTTTGCCTGTAGTGCTGCTGCTAATATTTTTAGTCGAGCTGATTATAAGTTTGTCTTGCCCGATTCGATGGTGATGTGGCACGCCGGTAGTGTTGAGGCTTCGCCTCTTTCTTGGATGGCGCGCAGTTTGACCGAATTAAATGGGGAAAAATATAATCCCGAGACAGAAAATACCGCCAAAATTCAAAAATATAAGCGCGATTTCCCCATTTTTTTGCGTGAATCTGTCTATCCAAATTTACGAGATGAAGTCCTTGCTGCCGTGGATAATATTTTTCAAGATCCTGAAAATCCCAGAGGTGAGGTGTGGATGTCCGGTAGGCAGCTGTCTCATTACGGCCTTGCTACTCAAACGCTTTCTGATCTTTCCGACATGGAAATGTTTTTGTCCAAGAGAACTGGCTTGCATTCTCCTTCTCTCTTGAAGAAAAAATCATATATCGATAGATTCTTTTCTCTCTCTGCCCTCGAAGAGCATATAAGACATAATACTCCGTTTTCTGTTAAAATAGAAGGTACCAAAGAAAATCCTTGGTATACCGTAGAGGTCATTTCAAAAGAGGATACTTCATTTTCTCCTCGCCTACTCACTGCTGAAGATTTTGTGGCCGTAGATGCTTACTATCAATCTCATCCTGATTTTTACCAACCCTATCTTGCAGGACATAATTTACGAGCTGCAAGATTGGTCAAATAGGCGATGAGTTTTTCGCTGAGAATTTTCATGCACCTTGTAAATCGTGTTCCGGCTTTGGAAAGCTTCAGCTTCAAAAAACCCACGGTCCGGTGAGGCGGATGGCGTGGGTTTTTGACTTTATCTTTATCCAGCCTATCGGGCGTTTGTGCCTCCGGTGAGGGAGAGCATGTCGGCGAGACGATTGAGGATCGTGGCGAGGCCGGCGCGGTCGAGAGGTTGGGCGCAGCCCCATGTGCCGGTGTTGGTGCCGGTGCCACCGGTCATGATGCCGTTGGCGACGAGGGTACTGACATCCTCAGTGGTAGCAGGACGACACGCGGTGCGATCGGAGAATCCGGCGATGTAGGAAGCCGCTCCGGCTGCTGGGAAGTTGTTACCGGCGAGGTCGACGATCCAGCTGGCGACTTCTTCACGAACGGCTGGGGCGTCGAGTCGGCCGAAGAGATGTATTTTTCGGGCTCGGGCCTCATTGACGGCGCAGTTTGCCCACTCTGGAACACCGGCTTCGGGTGTGGTGAGGGCGCATGTTCCATCCACGCCTTTGATTCCGACGGCGCGTTCGATGGCGATCAGTGCCTCGGCTCGAAGAGCTGCGCGACCTGGTTCTACCGTGCCATTTGGATTTCCCTTGAAGAAGGCGCTGGTCTGAATGTGGCTGAAATACCATGCGGCGGTGTCCATATCGCGGAAGCGGGATGCACCGGTCTGGTAACAGACTTCATTGTTACGTGGTTCAGCGGCGGCGAGCGCGGCACGGAAGGTTGCGATGTCGCTGGCAGTAATATCACTGTTTTTTGCTTTGACGACGATGGCTTCGGTCTCGGCTTTCATCGTGTCGGCGAGTTCGCCGCACCAGTTGAAGTTGGAGGCTTTTTCGATGAGGCCGCCGAGTTCGTTTCGGAGGCTTGCGGCGACGCCCGTTGCGGTAGCGACGGTGTCGACGGCGCCGATGATGGCGGTCTTGGTCTCTTCAATTTTGTCGCGTTGCGCGGTCTTTGGAATGGCATCGAGTGCATCCAGACTGACCTTGAGTTTTGCCGCAAGCGCGCTGGTTGCGTTGGTGAGTTCCGCGATTTTTTCCGTGATCACCTTCATGCGTTCATCGAGAATGGTCTGGATTTTTGTCGCGGCGAGATTGGCAATTCGTTCGGCGGTTTCGTCGTCGATACCGACGTAGACATCGTGAATGTCACCACCATCATCGAACTCCAACTTGATGCCACACTGCTTGGCAGCTTCTTTCGTAGGTTTTTCAAATCGCTCAAGTTTTTCAAGAATTTCTCCCGCTTTTTCGGTGTCGCCGTTGTCGTAGGCGGTCTCGGCATCCTTTGCTGCCGCGGAGATCTGCTCGAAGAATGTCTTGAGACGTACGCACTGATCTTTTTCGGTCAGACCCTTTGAGGCGATTTCTTCATTGGCGCGATTGATCGTGAACTGAATCATGCCGACGGTTTCTTTGATATATGAGTCACGACCAACGGTGGCGAGTTCATTGAATTTATCATTGATTCGCATCTCAATGTCGCTTCGCTCAAACTCGAGATCTTCGAAAGCAAACTGATCTCCGGCCTTGCAGGCCTCTTTACTTCTCTCGATAAGGGCTTTGAGTTCAGAGATCTCATCGGCGAAAGAAATATTTTTTGCGTGGGACATTCTCTTCACATCCTGTTCGAGCTGTTTGATTCGCATTCCAAGATCCTTTTGGAACATCGCGCAGCGACCGTAGATACGGACACTCTCTTCCTGAGCGCGGAGATCGTTCATCGTACTTTCGAGTGAGATGAATTTCTCCTTGGCCTGTCTGTAGACTTTATCCGTGCACTTTACGCCGGTGAGCAATTTGTCGATCTCGGTGTAGTTTGCTTTTGCGCTTGCGAGGAGGGTCGTGAGTTTTTCCGGAACTTCTGTTCCCTTTGGTAACTGACGAAGATCCTGCTCAATTCGACGAACTTCATACTTGTATGGACGGACATTTTCTCGAAGCATCTGGCAGTTGTCGATTTTTGGAACCGGATATGGCATTGGATATGGTCCAGGAACTGGCCATGGCTCTGGCTGTGGTTCCGGGAATGGTTTTGGGAATGGTTCTTTTTCTGGTTTGCAGTAACTCATTGGGCAGCCGTTTGGCATCGTTCCTTTGACGATGACAGAACCTGGCTGGCACATCATTGATGTGATTGGATCCTTTGGACAGTTGACTGGCTCTGGGAGTGGTACCGGGAGCGGTTTTGGCTCGGGCTTTGGTTCTGGGGTTGGAACGGTCCCGTCAAATCCTGGGCACGTTCGTGTTCCGGATGCCAATGGACTCGTCATCGCTGGCATCGGCCAAGCTGTTCCTGTACCCGTGCTCATTGGTGGATACCAGCCGCACCAGCCGCTTGATGGGCCGGTTTTTCCTGGCTCGATACAGTTCGTCTGGCTTGGCTGACAGAGTCCCCAGCCGGCGCCGAGCTGGTTGAGTACTCCCTTCACGTCTTCTGCCGTCCACATCATGTTTGTCGTTGATGTACCTGCTTTTCTTGGCGCACAGTAGACCTCCGTAGATGAGTAAAATGCCATGCTTCCGCTGCCACCACCGCACCAGTAACTCATTGAGCCTGGAGTGACGGTTTTCTTTTCACCCGGTTCAACGCAGCTTGAACTCGATGTCGATCCCGGGTAGTCGGTGCAATATTTGGTTCCTGCCGGACATGATTCGCTCCATCCGACGCATGATCCTCCGGTTCCCGTCGAACACTTCTGACCGTTCGTGCAGTAGTAACTTGAGTTCGCGACTGACCATTTGTCGCCTTTCTGTTTGCAGTTTGAGTCGGTTGGGCTGCAGGCGCTGTATCCTGCTGGCGGAGTCACCTGATCCGCCGGTGGTGTCATGTTTCCCGGTGTCATCATTGGCATCATGGCGCAGTAGACATCGTTATTTGGATTCGTATCTTTTTCAATCTGATGGAATTTCATGCCATTGCTGCACCATCCATTCGATGGACCGTATCCACCGCTTGGAATGCAAGATGTATCGCCCGGTTTGCAACTTGAAAATCCTGCCGGCGTGGTGGCACCCCACTTCAGACAGGTCATTTTTGTACCGTCTGTTGAGTAGTATGACTGACCGCTTCGGCACCACTTTGATGAAGAGTATGGGACGGTCTGATTTGTGGCGACGCAACTTGTGTCGGTTGGGCTACATTCTGATGTGTCGGCTGGAGCCTCTGGCTGCTTGCCGTCCGTTTTCCATGCCACGCAGGTGATATCACCATTTGAGTAATAGAACTGCTGGCCGTTCTGGCACCATGAGCCTGATGAGCAGCGTGCGCCTGTGGCACATTGGGTTGGAGATGGTGGCGGAGTTGTGGTTGATGCACACTCCGGAATACCAAAGTTTTTCCAGTTATCGGCTGAGTCGGTTCCTGGGTTTGGTTTCCAGTTCGTTGTCTTATTAATCAGTAAGCATGCGGCCTTTACCTGAGCGATGTAGTTGGTATATTCACTGTCGGTTCGATTTAAAATAGATGAGTCGCTTGTTTGGCCGTCTTTGAATGTCCACGTTGCTTTCACCCAATTGGTTGTGCCGGTTCCGCCTCCTGTTGTTCCCCCGGTCGTAGTCCCTCCGCATCCTGGATCTTCTTTGTCGATGTACTCGTCACCATCGTCGTAAACACCGT
>CAYHPV010000023.1:0-11029 GCA_964358735.1 uncultured Candidatus Peribacteria bacterium
CGTTATGTTCCCGTCACGAAGACTTTGAAGATTGATGCCTCGAGTTCTTTTGATGCGAAGTCTGAGATTACCCAGTTTGCGATTGATATGAATGCGGTCGTGGATAGTGACGGAGATGGTGACGCCGGCAATGATCGTGATGTTATCCAGCCGGGCACTAATCCGCATTTTGTGATTGGCCCTTTTGACAAGGTAGAGAACCGCGCGATTCGGGTATGGAGTGAAAATGCGAAGGGTTACCGCGACAGCCAGTCAATTATTGTGCATGTGTTTGTTCCGACGATTACGGTTTCCGGTGCCTCATTGAGCAGTGGTTCTGTCCATGGTTTTGTGGCTCCGGCTGAGCCTCAGATGCCGTTTGCCCTCGTGCGTGAGCGAGGTGGGAACGCGACGGTGCTCGGAGACTATGTCACCGACGATCAGGGGAAATTTCTTGTGAATGGACTCGCTGGTGAAGGCAAGACGGTTATCAAAAATGCCAAAGGCGGCGGTGTCGCCGAGTACGATCCTGCCACGGGAAAAATGAGAGGTGTCGTGCCTCCGTACTCGATCGTGGCGGATGCTTTGAATCCACAACATCTTGCGCTTGTTCGACTGAAAGATGGCTCGGGCAACGTACTCGCCTCGTTCTTCCAGGTGCCTGACGGGAATACCGATGCACAGATTGATCCGTCGGATTTTTCCTATACGACCGCAAGTATTGGTGGTTTGCATGGCGTGCATCTGCGTGATAGTGCACTGCTGGACACGTTTGCGTTCCGCTCCATTGCGGCGAATGATCCGGCGTTCTTTGGTGGGGTAGAAATTATTGATACTGCTACGTCGAAGCGCATCGCGGTGGTTGATTCGGCGGGACACGTGTACTTCCTCCATCCGCAGGCTGGATTTGTTCTCAAGGATATCAGTGGCATGCCATACTTCTTTGCGCTGACGTGGAAAGGATCAATTATCGGTGAACTCTTTATTGCCAGCTCGCTGACTCGGCCTCTCCAAATTCTCGATGGGAAGCAGTTTGAGCCGGCCAACACGGCGGGACTTGTTCCCGCACTGAAACCCCTTCCTTCCGAGACACCATCGACCCAGGTCTTCACCGACGTCCCAACCTCTTCTCCAATTTCCGGTGCGATCAACCTCCTCGAGTCGTATGATATCGTCGATGGGTATCTGGAAAACGGCCAAAAACTTTTCAAACCAGATCAGCTTATTTCACGCGCCGAGTTTACCAAGATCGTTCTGAAGTCGCTCTGCATCGAGCCAAGTCCGCCAGCATACCTCGCGCCTTCTCCATTCAATGATGTGGCTTTTGGTCAGCCGCTCAGCTGGTTCTATCCATTCGTGAAGGAGTCGCATATTCGTTCGCTCATTACCGGCTATCTCGGAGAAAAAGATCTCACGGGTCGCGCTCCGTACAAGCCGTTCGCCTTTATTACGCGGGCGGAGTCGGTGAAGATTGTGCTCGAGGCTTTGCGCATGCTCGGGATTGCGGATCTCTCGAGTGTCAAGGTTGCCGAGGGTCAGGCGTGGTATGTGCCTTTTGTGAAGGCGGGCCAGAATCTCACCCCGTACTTGAAAAAGTCGACAGCGGGAAGCCAGGAGAAATTTATTGTGAGCGGCGAGGAGTCGAAGACTCCGAGCCATCAGATGAGCCGAGGTGACTTCGCCGTCATGGCCGCGCGTGTTCTCTCCTTCTCAAATTGTCATGCCCCACTTGTTCCTGAGAAAAAACCGGTACCGCCGGCACCAACACTTAAGCCGGTGGATGGAGGAAAAACGGCTCAACTTCCTCCTGGAATCTACGCCTACACTCCTGAGTGCGTCACCTGTCCGTGCATCTCCAGTTTCGATAATACCGGAAAGCTCTTACCGGGCGACCTGATTTTTGCGATAATTGCTCCAAAGGATCGCTCGGTTGTTCATGCGAAAAGTAATGTCATACTTCTGTCTCCATAACTTAGCATGCATCTTCATTTCAAAAAACTCATCTCTTTTTTCACTGGCTCACTGCTGGGCGTGACGCTGTTTTTTGGTGCGTATGTGGGTGTGCCGACGCTTTTGGCGGTGGAGGATGCGGGGACGGGGACAATTTCTCCTTCGGAGAAACAGGGTACGGGAACGAGCAGCGGAGCTGCTCTAGGAGCGGGTACAGAAACAGGGTCAGCTCAGTGTACCACTGACCTTCCCCCGTTTCTGGCTGCAGAAAAAAAATCGTTCCTCGCGTTCATGAATGCCCATTTCAAAAATCCTGCTCCGAACTCTGAGCTGCTTCCTGTGGCGCTCGACCGGCTCAAAGATTATAAGACGGGCCTCACGATTAAACTCGACAGTTATCGTACGCTTGCTGCAACTCAGTCTGCGGCGATTACCACCATTGACCAGTGTCGACGACTCGTGGAACAGGATCAGGCCACGGCCCAGCAGGTGTTTCTCGATTTCGTCCAGCAGACGACCTACTCGAAACGTTCGACGGCGCTCACCGAAAAACTTGGCAGCATTAATGGGAGACTCAAATCCCTCAATGATATTCTCGCACAACTCGATGGCTACTTCACGGCCTTCAGTGATAAATTACCCGGTTTTGTCCAAACATGTCCCAAAGAATAATCTCACCACACCGTCACTTTGGTTTTGGAGTCTTCGCCGGACTCTTCGTCTCGGTCGTACTCGCTACCACCCTGCAGATCGATTTTACGAGCGCGGCTGAACCAAAAAAACCTTTCGATCCCGCCACCATCGCGAAGGTTCAGAAAGAGCTCCAGAATACCGAGAGCGATTTGGAGACGGTGAGCGCGACCTACCACGCTGCCGTCAATGATATTTTTAATGAGCAGATGCGACTTTTTGCTGAGGGAAAGAGCAATACCGCACCACCAAAAAATGACGAGGGTTGCGTCTACAAGGCGAGTGCCAGTGGTGGGAAAAAAGCGGTCATTAATATTTCCACCTACTGTCTCTACTACCGCATCGAGCCACTCTACGATACCTACACTCAGAGTCTTGCGAGACGCCAGGGATCGGCGATCAGTGATGCCACTGATATTCTCAGTGGTCAAGATGCCCAACGCGCCACTGCGAATTTTGTCGGTGCCAGGCGCGCGTGGGTCGATCGTGAAGTTGCCTCGGTGAAACGAGCCATGGATAACGGTTTGAAGGCCTATAGCGAAATGATGACGCAGTATCCATTGCATCAAGAGTATGAAAAAACAATCAAGCTGCTCGTGAAGTATTATGACCATTTGATCGGTGTTCGAAAAAAAGTTGATACCTACCCGAAGCGATTCCATGATGTCACGTCAACCCAGTGCACGTAATATTTTTTTCCTCTTGCTGATGCCCCGTTCGCTCCTCATCTTTGGAAACTTTCTGCTCATCGCCCTCGCGGTGATGCTCGGTGTTGTGCGTGAGCATGGGTCGTTATCGTCATTGGCAAGATGGTGGGCCGCCCCAACGGTGAGTGCCGCCGACCAGAGTCCTCCGCCGAGTACGCACAAGGTTTTTAGCAAGCTCCTGCAGTCTGTTGGCGTTGATGATCCGCAGGGGGAGATTACGATTGATTCCCTTTTTCGTACCGATAATAAAAATCTCTACCTCTATGTCTACCAGCAGATTTTTGGGCGACCGGAAAAAGATGCCCTGCTGGAGCTCAGCACCGCGTATGGACTGAGTCCTCTTGAGGCCCAGTCCGTGATCAATGGCGTGATTTCTCCGCTCCTGCGAAGGCAAACTGCCGCCTACACCCAGGATCGTGCTATCGCCGATATGCAAAAGATCCGTCGTTCGTATGAGCGCATTCTCAAGCAACAACAGCTCGCCTACGAGACCGGCGCGATCGTCGCCGCTACTGAAATTTTTGCGAATGGAAGCCTCGATGACTCGAGTTTCGATCTGATCCATGATCTCGATATTATCGAGCAGATTCTCTTCGTTGATCGAGCGAAGGTGATTATGAACTCCAAGTCGTTTAAAAATCCTCTCGAAAAAAAATCACCGTTTGGGACGAGTAGCGCGGGGTTGAGTGGGACAGGCGGAAATAGTACTGCAAGTTCTGGTGGAGGTACGAGTGGCGCGACTCCTCCGGCAAAAAGTTCTGGAAATGATGGGGGTAATGTTGGAGATAACGTTGGAGATAACGTTGGAGGCAAAGTTACTCCTCCAAATAGTCCAACCACCATCGAAGATG
The DNA here is from genome assembly GCA_964358735.1 of uncultured Candidatus Peribacteria bacterium. Classification (GTDB taxonomy): domain Bacteria; phylum Patescibacteriota; class Gracilibacteria; order UBA1369; family UBA12463; genus CALREA01. The sequence continues at coordinate 4,178 of CAYHPV010000023.1, forward strand.
TGATTGCCGGGAAAAAACCGGGAGAGGTGCCGGTAGATATCTGCTTGAAAGATTCACCGATCAATAAGGCTCTTGCCGATAATAAAGCCAAGACATCGGAGGGAGGAAAAACGGGCGGAGGAACATCGGGTGCGACGCCTTCTTCTGGGGAACAGAAGGCGGGAACGGGAGCGAGCAGCGGAGCTCCCCCGCCTGCCACAAGCTCTCCTACGACACCCGTGAACATCGCCACCGTCACTCCACCCGAGTACCGACGTATCGCGACGACTCCGGCGACTCCCGTGACATTACCGAAGAGTGATCTCTGTTCCAATATGAAGGGTACTCCTGAGTATCAGTATCCAGAAAAAAGTAGCGACAAGAGCGGAGGCATCAATATGGAGATTCTCTTCTGCGTCACCCTCGATACGACGAAGCGCACCTACACCTCATTTTATCCGGGACAGAGCTGCATCCAGTGTACGATTGCGGCGATGAACGAGTCGATGAAAGTGCTTCTCGGCAAGTCGCTCGCGCCGAACAAACTCACTGGTAATGTCTACGAATCCACTAAGTGTAAATCGACGCTCAATGTCTCCGATCAGCTCTCGATGAATATTTTTCTCATTCCGACTCCTATTATCACTCCCCAAAAACTCGGTCCCCTCGTCGGCCATGACATCGCGAAAGAGTGGGAGCGCTATACGAAAAACGCCCTTCCATTCAAAAAAACTCCGGGGGCATCTTCTGAGCGAGTCACCCAAGAGTCGATTCAGAATCTTCCGAAAGATGTCTCGCAGTCGCAGCTGATTACGGAGATTTCCGGTGTGGTCGCCGGTGAAGTTTCTGCGGCGAGACAGCGCGTGGCACAGCATCCATCGTCTGTCCAAACAGATTCCAAGAGTGAAGGATACCAACAGGTGATCAAAGAAATGCGCATCATGACCTCTTTTTTCGCCTCCTTTCAGGAGACATTCCGGCGCTTCAATGAAGTAACGTGTAAGAAGTTTGATGAAGAAGAAAATATTCCGTAATTTCGATCATCCATTCGCCAATAATTTTCTCATGATCCCACGCTCCCGATTCCCCATTCTCGTCACGCTCATTATGATCACCGCCTTCCTCGTTGGTGAAGGCTCCCTGCCCAGTGCTCAGGGCGCGTCTCTGTTCCCGAATATTCCAAATTGTCCCGTCAGTAAGCGATTTGAGAACTGGAATGCCGTGGTGCAGAATAGCGTTTCTTTTAATGAGTTTACCGCGACGTGGAGCGATGTGCTGACGAAAAATTCGTGCCAACAGGGCGATATTTTCCTCATTCATGAGCTCGTGACGCAGGCGCAGGAGCAGCTCCGCAAGAAAATTTTCTCGTGCCAGACCAAGGGTATTACTGAACTGGTGGCGAAGATTCATGACCTGCAGTTTGAGCTGGAGTATGTGCGACATGTCGTGGATACCGATGATGAAAAGCCCGCGCCGGAGGGCAGCAAGGCACTCGTAAAAAGTCCGGAAAAAATCAAACAGCTCCTGCAAAAAAGTGTCGTTGTTGAGAGAAAATTGATTTCTGCTGAGCGATTTGGAAAACTTTTTGAGGAGTTTGAAAAAAAATATGCCGATAAGCTCGACGGCTACACCAACTGCAAATCGAGCTGGGATGAGCTCACGACCGCCTGGAATGACTTTGCGGACTCGTGGGGCGGACTCGCGCCCGCGTGGAAAAAACTGAAAAAAAATACCGAGGCCAAATCGCAGGCTTTGAATACTCCGGTTGGTCGCAGCGGAGAGTTTCTCGATGGCTTTCTTGATGTAAAACTCAATAACCTCAAGCCCCAGCAGGGCATCAGTGCCATCGCCCAGCAGCTCCAGCGCGATAGCAGCAGTGGCGCTGCGCCCGACTTTCAGAAACTCCTCAATACCGCCGAGAGTGACCTTGGTCGCTTCAATGTCGAGCAGGAGCGCCTCGAGCGTCGCTCGCGATATGAGACCCTCTATAAAGAGTTTGGCGATCTGGCCGCCAAAGAGATGCGCGACGAGATCGTCCTCATGAACAAAACCATCGAAGACACGCTCACCATCACGGACAAAGTCCAACAGTGCACCGCCAAAATCGCGGCGAGGCAGTGTGGGGGGGGAAGTAGGGAGATCGGGCGCTATTCCGATAGCAAAACCCAGGCATCTGTCTCAAGATTAATGAGCATATAGGTGGAGTTCGAATCCGTTGGATCTTTTGGCACCGTGGCTTTTGTACCGACTGATGATAAAACCTCTCCAACCAGATAGGCTTCATCTGGAATCAGATTGTCCCCTATTGGTCCTTTGTAGATAACTTTTGACCCCTGTGTCGCTGAGGTTGGATGTTTGGCGAAGAGCGCGATATCATTTTTTTCCACATCTTTCATCGTATATGCAGGGCTCACTTTTACGGTATATGTGCCATTCGCATGTACTGTTTCAATAGTTCCTTTATAGCCGAGCATACCTTTCCAGCCGGCATCCATGGCAATAACCTGAGTGCCAATCGCGAGTTCATTTGCTGATTTTTCTGTTGATTTATTTTCTTCACTTGGAGTACTCCATGATTCGACGTTCATTCGAGCTGCTGACTCTGATTGAATATCTGAATCTTCCTGTGTAGCACGCATGTTATTGTAATCTCCTCTTGCTGTTGGAGCCTGCTCTCGCATACCAGCATCAAAGCCACGTCCAGAAAAACTTCCCATGAGGCTCTTGCCATTTCCTAATAAAAAAACTCCGCCCACGACGACGACGAGTACTACAACTCCAATGGCTATCACATTTTTTCTTTCCATACGTAAAGATGAGGGGATATTTGGTCTCATATTATCTGAAAATTTTCTATTGGTACATTCTTTTATTTCACTCCAAAAAAACCACCCCGCCGGCTGAAGTAGGGGTGGTAATCGTTGTTGCTTTTCTAGGGACTTAGAGTACTTGGTTTGAATATTGGTCTCGAGATACGCTGCATCGTTTCTTGAGATGTTGGTGAGAAGTCGGCGCGGGGAGGATTTTTAGGCCTCTTGCACCCGGCGAGGTCTCTTATCCAAGTACCAGGGAGAGAATCATATCGGTGAATCCTCTTCTCTTCTCTCGCGCAGCCATTGGTGTCGGCTGCGGTGCTGTGAGCTCCAATGAAATCACCTCTGCTTTACAATACGGACAGGAATGCATTCTATTCGATACGGACTTACCGCATGTGTAGCAGTTGAGAACCATGTGAGTGAGGGGTTTGAGGGGGGTGAGAGAGGAGATGAGACTACGGTGTAGTGTCCATGCGGATACTGTAGACCGACTGCGGCGCTGCGGCTTCCAGTTGTGGTGCCAATTCAGGTGTTAATCGGTAGACTTCCTGATCGCTCTGACGATCTGGAGGAGAACTAGCGGGCATAGGTATTGCAACATGAGGGGGCACATAGTGGACGGTGGACTCTTGGACTACCGGGCCGTCGGCCGCACTTCTCATGATGTCCTGCGCTGAGTCATGGGCGGTCTGACCGAGGAACACACCGAGCTCACTTTCTCGAGTGCGATACACCCTGCCAAACTTTAACGCCCTGAGTTTACCCTCCCGAATCCACTTCAGTACGGTGTACTGGTGAACCTGGAGAATCTCAGCGACCTGCTTCGGAGTATAGAATCTTTCATCCATGGCTCCGATCTTAACACACTGTATGTCAACTTACTATCGCTTTTTTACATTTATCTACATCTAATTATATTTCTTTACACTTTGTTACATTTTATTAAATCAAACTTAACTCACTTGTTACATTCTATTACATTTTAGCGAATGATGCTTAGTGTAATTATATGTATTTAAATTTGATTCAATTTCTCGTTGTTGAGTGCAATCTAGCAAAGTTAATTATAGTTATCAATATTTAATTTAAGTATTTGATAGTTTTTTAAAGTCTTCTATATTTAATGATAGTTTGGATTGTTTAAATTTATTTAAAGTCTATTAAAGTATTTTAAATTTTATTACATTTAATTATATCTAATATGTTAGTTGTTTGTGCAAAACTACTTCAAAACTTGTCTAGATGTGTGTGGTGAGGTTTTTTATATATGTTTTAATATGAATTAGCGGGCGCGGTTGGGATAGATTTTTGAGGGACTATCCTTGGCTTAGCCAACCTTCTTCAGCCATTTTCCGGTGAGGGAGGTCTTCCAAGCGGCCATGATGGCTTCGGGGGTGCCAGAAGCGACGATTTCACCACCTTTGTCGCCGCCTTCGGGGCCCATGTCGATGAGGTGGTCGCAGCACTTGATGACGTCGAGGTTGTGTTCGATGATCAGGACGGTGTTGCCTTTTTCGACGAGGCGCTGCAATACTTCTAATAAACGGCGGACGTCGTCGAAGTGGAGACCGGTGGTGGGTTCGTCTAATACATAAAGCGTGCGGCCGGTTCCGCGACGGGAGAGCTCGGTGGCAAGTTTGATACGTTGGGCTTCACCTCCCGAGAGCGTCGTGGCGGACTGACCGAGGTGGAGATAGCCGAGACCGACATCAAAGAGTGTCTGCATTTTTGTCTTGATGGATGGCACCGCTGCGAAGAACTCGAGGGCTTCTTCGGTCGTCAGGTCGAGGACGTCGGCGATGTTTTTGCCACGGTAACGGATTTCGAGGGCCTCATTATTGTAGCGGCGACCCTTGCACTCTTCGCAGGGGACGTAGACGTCGGGGAGGAAGTGCATCTCGATTTTTTTGATCCCGTCACCGGCGCAGGCTTCACAGCGTCCACCTTTCACGTTGAAGGAGAAGCGGCCCGACTTGTAGCCGCGCATGCGGGCTTCACTCGTCTGGGCAAAAATCTCTCGAATATCGGTGAAGACGCCCGTGTAGGTCGCGGGGTTGCTGCGCGGCGTGCGGCCAATCGGAGACTGATCGATATTGATAATTTTGTCGATGTGCTCGATGCCCTCGATCTTCTCGTGATGGCCCGGCATTTCGTGTGAGCCGTAGAGCTCTTTTGAGATTTTTTTCACGAGAATGTCGTTGATGAGGGTCGATTTGCCGGATCCCGATACTCCCGTCACGCCGATCAAAACCCCGAGTGGGATTTTTGCGGTGACTTTTTTGAGGTTATGCTCCGTGGCGCCAATGATGGAGAGAAAATTTCCATTTCCTTTGCGTCGTTTTTTTGGCTGAGCTATGCTCTCTTTTCCTGATAAATATTTTCCGGTCAGTGACTTCGGATCGTCCATCACCTCTTGTGGCGTTCCCTGTGAGATCACGCGTCCACCATGTTTCCCGGCGCCTGGACCGATATCGAGGAGATAATCTGCTGACAGCATCATGTCGTTGTCGTGCTCCACGACGATCACCGTGTTGCCCAGATCCCGCAGCTGCACGAGCGTTTTGATCAGTTTTTCATTGTCGTTTTGATGCAAGCCAATTGATGGCTCATCCAAGACGTAGACGACGCCCGATAATCGAGAACCAATCTGCGTCGCGAGACGAATTCGCTGCGCCTCACCGCCGGAGAGGGTATTGGCCGCACGATTGAGCGTCAGATAGGACAGACCCACATCGGTAAGAAACTGAAGACGTGAGTTTACCTCCTGAAAAATCATTTTGGCGATGTGCTTCTCTGAGTCGTTGAGGGTGAGTTTTCCGAAGAACTCCTTGGCGCGGCTCACGGAAAATTCGGTCGCATCGATGATGGATATGTCTCCCACCTTTACCGCCAGTACTTCGGGCCGTAATCGTTTTCCATGACAGCCCGGACAGTCGAGAATTCGCATAAAGCTCTCGATTTTTTTTCTCACATAATCTGAATCGGTCTCGAGATAGCGTCGTTCGAGATTTGGAATCACACCTTCGAACGTCGTCACGTATTCTCCGCGGAAACCGCTTATGGGTGAGCCACTTGAGCCTGTGCCCCCCGCGTCGCCCACTCCTTCATCGTCTTCCTCGTGACCCGACTTCCCTGCTCCGATATTGACGGTGTACTTGCGATCCCCCGTTCCATACATCACGAGTTTCATCACTTCGTCGTTGAGATTTTTTACCGGTGTATTCATCGAAAACTTATATACTTTCGCCACCGCCTCGAGAATGCGATTGTACCAGGTCAGATGTGAGGTAGTGGCGGACCACGGCATAATGGCGCCCTCGGCGAGGGTCAGCTCTTTATTGGGCAGCACGAGGAGCGGATCGATCTCGAGCTTGGTTCCCAGACCGTGACAGGTCGGGCAGGCTCCGTGCGGAGAGTTGAAGGAAAAAAATCGTGGAGAAATTTCCGGAATCGAGATATTACACTCCGGACAGGCGAAGCGCTCGGAAAAAACTTCTTCTTTTTTGGAGTCGGCATCCTGAATAATCATGAGCCCTTCGCCATGTTTGAGGGCGAGTTCGATGGAATCCGCGAGACGACTGCGATCCGGGTTCGCCACTTCGATCTCTTCACCGGACTTGAGCTTTTCGGTGAGACGGCCGAAATTTTTGATGACGAGACGGTCGATGACGATGTCGATGGAGTGTTTTGTTGAGTCGGCGAGCTCGGGAACTTCGAGGACATTGTAGACCTCACTATCCACTCGGACGCGCACAAATCCATCTTTTTTAATTTTTTCAAAGGCCTTTTCGTGGCGACCTTTGCGATCACGGACGACGGGGCAAAGAATTAGAATTCGCTTCCCCTCCGGCATCGCCGTGACGGCCTCGACGATCTGGGTGGTGGTTTGACGTGCAATTTCCCGTCCACACTCCGGACAGTGAGGGTGGCCGATCTTCGCAAAAAGAAGTCTCAGATAATCATAAATTTCGGTCACCGTTCCCACGGTCGAGCGCGGATTGCGCGGTGCTGTTTTCTGATCGATGGAAATGGCTGGGCTTAAGCCCTCGATCGAGTC
>CAYHPV010000024.1:0-10620 GCA_964358735.1 uncultured Candidatus Peribacteria bacterium
AGGCTTCAGAGAGCGCCGGTATTCGGTGCATTGGTCTGGCGACAAGGATTCCGGAAAAAGATCTGCGGGCTGCGGGCGCTGACTATGTCGTACAAAGTTATGATGAAATTCGCGATGAGATGATTTCTTAGGTATACTGTTTTTGATAGCGCAGACATTCGTCTGCGTGCTCACCTCACTCACCTATGTTATTCGAAAAACGAAAAGCCGTTTCATGGCTTCAGCACTACCTGCGCTACACGAATTATATCGGCGCGGCCCAGCTCTATCTGAAAGAAAACTGTCTCCTGAGGGATGAGTTGTCACAGGACGATATTAAAGATCGTATTCTTGGTCACTGGGGCACGGTTCCCGGACTCAATTTCATCTACGCGCATCTCAACTACCTTATCCACAAGCACGAAGCGTCGATGCTCTTTATCGCTGGACCTGGTCACGGAGCACCCGCGGTGATTGCGAATCTCTTTGCAGAGGGTTCGTTGCGGGAGTACTATCCACGGCTTACAATAGACGAAAAAGGTACTTCAGGACTTATTAAAATGTTCAGCTGGCCGGGAGGATTTCCAAGTCATACGAATCCCGGAACACCTGGTTCGATCCTCGAGGGTGGTGAACTTGGCTACTCACTTTCGACGGCGTATGGAGCGGTGCTTGATAATCCCGATCTCATTGCGGCGTGTGTTGTGGGTGATGGAGAGGCGGAGAGTGGACCTCTGGCTGCCTCATGGCACAGTAATAAATTTCTCAATCCGGCTGAGTCGGGTGCGGTTCTTCCGATCCTGCATATTAATGGGTATAAAATTACTGGTCCGACGATTTTCGGAACGATGAGTGACGAAGAGCTCACGCAGTACTTCTCTGGCCTCGGCTACAAGCCACTCCTTATTGATGTCACTGATTTGAAAAAGACGAACCATCACGATAAAATGATCGATACCCTAGAAGATGCCTACCAGATGATTCGCAAGATTCAGAAAAAGGCGAGAAAGATGGCGCGACATGGCGAAGCGTATCTGAAACCGAGATGGCCGGTGGTGATTTTGCGTTCGCTGAAGGGCTGGAGTGGTATCAAGACCATGCATGGAGATCGCGTTGAGGGAACGTATCACTCACATGGTATTCCAGCCAGCAAGCCAAAAACTGATAAAGAAGAGTTTGCGAAGGTGAAGGAGTGGCTTGAGGGATATAAGTTTCACGAGCTGATTGATGCGAAGGGTCAGCCGCTTCCTGATGTTTTGCGGTTTGTGCCGCACGGTGGGTTGCGCATGGGTATGAACAAGCATGCGAATGGAGGACTCCTTCGAAAGGCGCTGAAGTTACCTGAGTTAAAAAAGTATGAGGTGGCGATCGACAAAGCATATAACGATCACCCGCTCGGGAATACGGCGGTCGGTGCGAAGTATATGCGAGATATTTTTAAACTCAATGCGCGTGCGCGGAATTTTCGATTCATGTGTCCAGATGAGACGGAGTCGAACAAACTTCAGGCTTTATTTGAAGCGACGGATCGTGCCTACATGTGGCCGGTGCACTCGTATGATGAGAACCTCTCTCCAACGGGTCGCGTGATGGAAGTTCTGAATGAACATTCACTGCAGGGCTGGCTTGAGGGATATCTCTTGACCGGACGCCATGGCATGTTTGCAACGTACGAGGCGTTTGCGACGATCGTCGCCAGCATGGTTGACCAGTACGCGAAGTTTCTCAAGCAGGCGACGTTGGTGAAGTGGAGGAAACCGATTTCTTCTTTGAATTATCTGCTCACGAGTGTCGGATGGAGGCAGGAACATAATGGCTACTCGCACCAGAATCCTTCATTTATCAGCAATCTCGTTGAGAAGCATGGCAAGTTCTGCAGCGTCTACTTCCCGGTTGATGCAAATAGCATGCTCGTGATTCTGGAGGACTGTTTCAAGCGAACCGATGGTATCAATGTTATTGTGGCTGGTAAGCAGCCGATGCCGCAGTGGCTGACGCTTGCTGAGGCTCGCCGTGAACTCAAGGCTGGCATCGGACGATGGGACTGGATTCAGCCAGAACACGCACGTACTCCCGATGTGGTGATGGCCGCTGCTGGTGATGTGCCGGTCCAGGAGTCGATGGCGGCGATCTGGTATTTGCATAAAATGTGTCCGGAGTTACGCGTTCGATTTGTGAATGTTTCGGAAATCACGGCACTGGGTATTGGGGATGAGCGGCATCCGGTTGGATTGAAGGATGCTGACTTCGCCCACTACTTTACCGACGACAAGCCGGTTATTTTTAACTTTCATGGCTACCCGGGCGTCATTCAGCGACTCATGTTTGGACATACGGCTCTCCATCGATTTACGATTCGCGGATATATCGAAGAGGGCTCCACCACCACGCCGTTTGATATGGTGGTACGAAATAAAACGAGTCGATTCCACCTTGCGATCGATGCTTTGAAACAGGCAGCTACGGTGAATTCTACGGTTGCTGCGAAGGCACCTAAGTTGATCAAATTTTTTGAACAACAATTAGCGAAGCACGCGGTGTATATCGTCAAAAATGGCAAGGATATGCCAGAGATTGATGAGTGGAAGTGGGAGATGATTTGAAACCCGCCATCTCTCTTCGCTAACGGCTGAGACTTCCTTCGGAAGTCTGCAGGTTGTTAGCTCTCGAGAGAAAGGCGGGTTATTCTTACCACTCTTCTGCCACGATGCTCTCGAGATCTTTGATGTTTTCCAAATAGCTCGTGAGAAGGCGAACACCAAATCCTGTCCCCATCATGGACTCATACTTCTTGGGATCGGTCGTGAAGGCGGTTCCGGCGATATCGAGGTGTACCCATGGAGTTTTTTCGATAAAGTTTTTGAGAAATGCGGCGCCCTTTTGTGCACCAGCATAGTACCCATCTTCAGAATTTCGGAGATCGGCAATTTTACTTTTCATTTTTGCGTCATAATCCGGATGCATTGGGAGCGGCCAGACTAGTTCATCTGTTTTTTTTCCGACCTTCTTGAGGAGCTCCATCGCCTTCCAGTCGGTTCCCATCGCACCAGCATGCCTATCACCGAGTGCCACGCAACAAGCACCCGTGAGCGTTGCGATGTCGATGATCTGTTTTGGGTTGTATTTTTTTACTCCATAACTGAGTCCATCACAGAGAATCACTCTTCCCTCGGCGTCCGTATTCGTAATCTCAACCGTCTTGCCTGAGTAGGTGGTGATGATTTCGGTAGATTTGTAGGCCGTCGCACTGACGAGATTTGCCGTGATTGGAGCGATTCCGACGACATTGTGCTTGATGCCGAGTTTCTTTAAGAGACTAAAAATTCCGAAAACAACCGCTGCGCCGGACATGTCCATCTGCATGTCTGCCATGTGACGGGATGGCTTCAGGTCATATCCACCGGTGTCGAAGATAATTCCCTTTCCCACAAAGACGATTGGTTTTTCATTTTTATTTGGAAGATACTCGAGGACGACCATTCGTGCGTCGTCTTCCGCGTTTGTACTGGCTCTGTTTACCGCCAGCACTCCTCCCATTTTCATTTTTTCGAGATCTTTTTTTTCAAAAATTTCATATTTGTAGCCGTGCTCTTTGGCAATTTTTTTGCCTATGTCTGCAAGTGCTTTTGCGGTGAGAATATTTGGTGGATCGCTGATGAGATCGCGTGTGATATTTACTATTTCTCCCGTGGCCATTCCTTTTCGGAGCTCCGTTTCAATTTTTGACTTATTCTGGGTGATGACCGAGAGTGTTGCAATGATCTTTTTTTTGTCATCTTCAAGCGATTTTCCGGTTTTGTATCTTCCTACCATATGATTGGACATGATGACGACTTCTCCGATGACGCGCGCATATTTTTCGAGTTCTTCCGGGTACCAGAGTGCGACCTGTTTCTTTTTTTTGCTCCTGAGTGTTTTGAGTGCTGAGGCTATGTTTGAGCGAACAATGGTTTCATTGAGTTTTGAATCTTCACCGAGACTTACGAAAACCGCGCATTTGGCAAATCTTGGAATTGCGAGTGAAATTTCTACGAGGCTCCCCTCTTTTTCTTCGAGCTCGCCTGTTTTGATGAGATCTTTTATCGCTGACTGAAGCGCTTTTGGAAATTTGCTGAGATCAGGTTTTTTTTTAGTGAAAAGAATCGGGCAGATGAGAGACTCGTCTTTTGCCGTGATCGCGGTTTGGAATTGGAGTTGCATGAGTGAAAGTTATTTTGAGATATATGTAGCGTATATGAACGGAGATAGCATATCGGAATCTATTGTTTAAGGCAAAATATTGAATATTATTTTTCGACCAGAAATTTTTCCGCTTTTTTGAGGAGTGATTTTGCGTTTTCGAAGGTGAGCTGCTTCATGGCATCGGCGTAGGTAAGCCATGCGTAGCCCTGATGTTCGTGGGAGAGTTTTACTTTTTGCTCTGATGTTTTTCCAAGAAAATAAATGACATCCTTGTGATACAGCCGCCGATCGCGACGATAGAAGTAGTCCATCGCGACGCGAAAATTTTTCATAAAGGTAACCTTGAAAATTCCCGTCTCTTCCCTCATTTCCCTGAGTGCCGTCATTTCCTCGTTTTCATTGGCCTCCACGTGCCCCTTCGCGAAGTCCCAGTGGCCACCGGGGTAGTGGAGCACGAGGTAGTAGTGGGTGGACTTGGAGTTTGTGTGAGTATCTTCCGATGTGCTCGCCTCTTCCCGAAAGAGAATAATCCCACAGGATTTTTCTTGAATCGGCTTTACGCGCGGGTTTTTGGGACGGCGCGCGGGAGTGGTGATGTACAATGGATGAGCTGGTTTTTTTTCCGGCATGCTTGTATATTACCGCTGCTTGTGGTTTTTGACCAGCATGCACCTATGCGGATATGGCGAAATGGCAGACGCGCTACGTTCAGGTCGTAGTGGGGGTAACCCCATGGAGGTTCAAGTCCTCTTATCCGCACCATAGATTTTTGCAAAGCAAAAATCCTCCCCCGATCCCGTTCCCGTTATTCGTCCCATCCTTTTGCGCGGATACCGGCCCGTGCCGCGGCGTCTTCGGCTTTTTGTTTGCTAGGGCCTTGACCTTCGGCGATTTTTTCTTCGCCGATGTAGGCGGCCATCGTGAACTGCTTGTTGTGGTCGGGGCCAACTTCGCTCATAACGACATAATGCGGTGTCTTGCCGATTTTGCCTTGGGCCATCTCCTGGAAGAGGGACTTGCTGTCGATGTGCAGACCCTGTGAAATAATGTCATCGAGGTGTTTCAAAATAAATTCATGGATGAATTTGTGACTTATTCGATATCCACGATCGAGAAAAATGGCTCCGATGAGCGCTTCCATGACGTTGGCGAGGATGTGTGGTTTTTCACGACCGCCCGAGTGTTCCTCGCCACGGCTCAGGTGCAGGTATCGACCGAGTCCGAGCTCCTGTGCGACCTGCGAAAGATGATTTCCCTTGACCAGCGCGGAGCGCCAGTTCGTGAGCTCACCCTCCTGCTTTTTTGGGTAACTTTTATAGAGATACTCGGTGACGACAAGTTCGAGGACAGCGTCGCCGAGAAATTCGAGGCGCTCGTTGTGCTCTTTCTCTGATTTCTGCTCATTCACAAAGGATTTATGAATGAAGGCAATTTTCAAAAGATCGTGATTTTTTATCTCGATGCCTATTGTTTTTTGGAGTTTTATGTAGTCGTTCATGGCATACATGTTACTGCTTTTTATACTGGCGCACCAGTTTTATGATCGCGATGCGTGCAGTATTTTTCGAGAATTTGACTGAGAACCCCATTGATGAACTTTGGGGCGTTCAGGTCTCCGTAATCTTTAGCGACTTCGATGGCTTCGTTGATCGCTACAATCGGAGGGACATCTTTGGAAAAAAGAATTTCGAAGACGGCTATTTCGAGAATTCCCCTATCGACGGGTGCGATTTTTTCGAGTGGCCACTCGACGGCAAACTCTTTAATTTTTTCGATGATTTCTTCGCGATGATCGCAGACTCCTTTCAGCAACTCCGTGGCAAATGGAAAAATATCCTTATCGATCGGATACTGTGAAATCACATACAGCAAAATTTCTTCCGGAGACCCGGTCTGGCTCTCGTGAGTCTCATACGAAAAGAGTGTTTGCATCACGGCGATGCGCGCGGCGCGGCGAGGACTTGGCATGGGTAAGCCTTGAGTTAAGCCTTAATTTTCGTGACTTTCTCCAGAGTTTTGTCCATGTTCACCACTTTTTTGTCGGCGTAGTATCCGCAAGTTGGGCAGATGCGGTGATTCACCTTTGGCTGCTTGCAGTGCGCGCAGGTCACGACTGGAGCTCCTTCTGAGAGCTTGCGTCGGGCGATTCGTGCGAAGGTGGAGTATTGGCTCCGGCCACTGGCACTATTCTTTTTTTGCTTGGGGGTAGGATGCTTGGCCATGGTGAGAAAAATTACGGGTTAGTGATTGATGCGCTTAGCGCTTTTTGATGAGTGATTTGAGGCTCCTGAATGGCTGAATCTCTTCCTTTTTGCCATCTATGGTATCGACTTTTTCGATCTCCTGGTGTCCACAATCAGCTTTATTTCGGTCTTTGCCACAGTCAGGACAGATGCCTTTACACGAAGGAGAGCATACTGCAAAACTTGGGAAATGCAAGAGAATTTCCTGTCGAAAGAGCTCTGAGAGGTCAATCTCCATCTGCTTGAGATTCGAGAGATAGAGGTCGCGTTCGTCTTCGGTGTCATCCGTGGTGTCGGTTTTGGCTGGTGTGGGTTTCTGAAAGTAAAAATTGCGTTCGGTGGAGGCGATATCTATCGGAACTTTTATTTTTTTCAGACAGCGAGAGCAGGTGGTTTTTAATTCCGTTTTGAAATTTTCCAGAATGACAAAGATCGATTTTTCGGTTTTCATGAAAGTGACATCGGTGTCGATCGATGTGGCGAGTTCGAAGTCTTTCGGATCAAATTCCTGATCCACGTTGAGGTGAAACTCTTCGCAACTTCCTTCGTCCTGTTTGTAGAGGCCCGCGATCGTGAAAATGAGCTGGTTGTCCATGGTATTAGTGGTCTCGTGAGAGGAAGCGAAGGATATAGAGGAAGAGGTTGAAGATGTCGAGGTAGAGCGCGAGGGCGAGCTCCATTTCATTCTGGCCGGCGCCATACTTTATGCGCTGCATATCGAACATGATGTAGCCGGTAAAGAGGAGAATGCCAAAAAACGTATAGAGGGATTCCATCAGTGAGCCGAATGGAAAAAAGATTCCAATGAGGCCGACGATGATCATGCCGATCAGTGCGAAAAAGAGAAAGCCCTGAAATTTGAACATGTCGATACTCGTTTTCCAGGCGATGAGTCCTGCCGCCACGAAGGTGACCATGGTGGCTCCGAGGGCACGGTAAAGAATATCTCCATTGCCGACCGAGAGGGACATATACAGAATCGGGGCCAGGGTAAACCCACTCGCAAAGGCGAAGAGTGCGAAAAGGATGTAGTTCAGAGGGCGGATTTTGCTCCAGTAGCGTGACGTCAAGATCAAGATGAGCTCGAGAACTATGGCGCCGATCATGAGCATGTTTGAAGAGACCATGGCCGGAAGTGCATAGTTGAATCCTATGTATGCGCCGAGCGCGGAGACCCCGAGCGCGAGGCCAAACCATCCAATGACCCGCCCGAAGTAGGTTGATGATATCTGATGTGGTGCGGTTTGAGTCTGAGAGAGCTGCATAGTGATACTTGGTTACTGAATATGGGATGAGGATTTCCGAGACAGCATTGTACCAGATTTTTTTGCATTTCAAAAGCCCCGCCTTTGTGAGGCGGGGCTTTCTATCACTTTATTGATTCTCTCATTTATTCTTGACCTCCACATTGCTCTGGATTAGTGACTCCAACGGTACCAACTGTTAATTTGATCAGTTGATCCTTCGTCAGTATTGCTTGAGGAGCCATTGTTCTAAATCCGTCAGCTCCCAATACTCCATTCATGATATTGTTCTCCTGAAGAACTGCCATGGCGAGTTGCTCTGCTGGGCTGTAGGCCTTTAATGCTGATGCATCAGCTACACCTGTGACGGCTGCATTGGCGCTCGCAGGAAGTTCATCTCCTGCAATTGTGACCAATCCTTCTGCCGCATTTACACGAGTAACTGGGGTAGTGCATGATGTGCCGATAAAGCCTTGAAGTTCAGCAACGGTCACTTTACCGCTGTTGACCAGTGCGTTCCCATATTGATTAGCCCATGCTGGACATGCAATTCCTGGAATTGCAGTCAATGAAGCACTTGCAATCGCTGCTTTATCAACGAAGGCGTTAGCATACATTGCCAACATTTCTGCACCATTCACCGGTTTGGCTGGAGTCATCGTTCCATCTGGGTTTCCTTTGACGATCTCACACTGAACGGCTGCCATCGTTGGAGCGAAGTTCCAGCTTCCTACGTTCGTCATATCGAGTGCAGCTGCTGTTCCGGCCGCAACCTTTTCCGCAGGAGTTTGGGCATTGAGTTTGGCATCAACTGCCGCGGTGTATGCCTTTACTTCTGCTTCGATGACCTTTGGATCTGTTTCGTTTTGAATAAGTGCGACCACCTTACTACCTTCATCGTCGATTATATCAGCAAGCGCAGGTGTTGGAACGATGGTGGCTACATTATTCGACGTCGTATTGAGTGCTGCTGTGAGCTTGGCGAGCGTGGCTGCTGGAAGATCTGCTTGCGCAAGTGCTGCAGCTATATCTTCCATTGGCTTCAGGGCTCCCTGAACACTCTCGATCATGATATCCTGAGTTGCTCCTTGCAGATCGGCCATCGCATTTACGGCAGCGACTGTATTGGCTGTTGGTATCATGGTCTTTGAGACTTGTGTCAAAAGATCGTTAATCTGAACCTCCAGAAGGGCGATCTTGCTGTTGAGCTTGGCTTCGAGAGCGGCAAAGCGTTTTTCATACTCGGCGATAATTTTCGCAGAAACGCCACTTGCTACCTCGTCATCAAACTGACCGTCTATCTTGATTTCAAATGCATTATCTCCATCATCTCCCGCATCACCGATATACTTCTCAACCTGTCCGGAGAATTGCATCAATCTTTCAAGAGCGCCCTTGGCCTTGGCAGTGTTTCCATCTGCACACGCGTCGTTACCGAGCACGAGTCCGGCCTGGATCTTGGCGGCCATGTTGGCTGGCATGTCTGCCTTGAATTCTACGAACATTTCTGACATGTTGGCGAGCTGTGAACAGACACCCTCCTCTTCGTGAGAAGAGAAGACCTGTTGTCGAAGTTCATCGAGTTCCTCGTGAGCTTCCTGGAAAGCAAACATAATGTCTTCCATTGGATTTTCACCTGGCTCAACGTCGAAGTTGATCGCTGAGAAGTCGAGAAGTCCTGTTACTTTTGTCTCGAGAGCTACGAGCTGAGCGGTGAGATCTGCGTCAGATGTCTTTGATTTGAGCATTTTAATCTCCTTGGTAAGACGTTCAACTTCCTTGCCCATGTGGGTAAGACCTTCACACATACCTGTCTGTCCTACGGCCATCATGGCCTTGGACCAGAGAGTATCCTGTGGGTCGATCCAGTCGGCATCGACCGGGTAGGCCTGAGCGACGACGTTTGAACTCTGGGGACCGAAGGACTGAGGACCAAAATTTTGTGAACCGCCACCAAATGATGGTGCGCCGAATGATGGACCACCGAAGCCACCCTGGCCTCCGCCGAATCCTCCACCCATTCCACTACCCATTGGCATTGGCATTCCGCCTCCGAAGCCTGGGCCTCCGCCCATGCCTCCCATACCTGGGCCTCCCATTCCACCTCCCATTCCACCAAATCCGAGTTGCTTTTCGGCGGTGAGGGCTGCTTCAATATTTGCTTCCGTGACTGCTTTCAAAAGTTCACCGATTGTCCTGACTGAGGCGAGAGCCGCCTGAGCTTTTGCAATTGGAGGACAGGTAGAGAGTCCGCCTGCGCGCTTGATCGAACGATCGAGTTGTGTTTCCATTTGTGCAACCTGCTTGAGAACCTGTTCGCCTGATTTCTTGAGACGAGGAAGATCTTTCTTGACATTGTATTTTTGAGTGTATTCTTGATTGTAATCAACACTGTACTCATCGAATGCTTTGTTGTAATCAAAGCCTTTGAATGGACCCTGATTTTCGTAAGCCTTGTTGTAGTCTACTGCCTCGCCCTGACCTTCCATTCCTGGCATACCGTTCATTCCAGGCATACCTGGCATTCCCTGTTTGTTTCCATAGTTAAACATTGGCTTGAAAGGCATCGGAGGCATTGGGTACATATTTCCCTCGCCCTGTTGACCTTGCATATTTGTTCCACCTTTGTTTGAAGTACATTCTGTCGATGTGGCCATACGGCCGAGCATTGGACACCAGAATGTTTGAGTACTCTGGCTGTCTGTGTTCCATTTGACCTGGTTGGCGAGCATTTGAGCACACTCATTTTCATCTCTGCCATACATTGGCATACCATTTGGGGTCTTGGCATTTTGACATACCTTCATACCTGCTGGAGGGGTCATCTGTCCCTGCTGCGTGTTTGCAGCGGCACGGGCAGCTGTACACACGGCTGATGAGTGACGTGCAAGATTTGCTTCGTTCCAACAGTCGGCTGTACCGGAGGTGTTTTGATCCTGAGTCCAAGTGCCTGTGCCTGAAGTACATTGACT
>CAYHPV010000025.1:0-10452 GCA_964358735.1 uncultured Candidatus Peribacteria bacterium
CTCCAGAATGTCGTAAAAAGCGTAGGCTTTTTTGTTTTTGGCGTAGAGGGTCGACATGGGCTTAGTGTAGCGGGTAAGACTATTTGGGGCAAATGCGCGCTAGATTTTAAGCTGATTCAGCTTTGTTTTTCACGGCGCAGAGAGCTTTACAAGACGTGGATTTGTGATACAATTACTCTATAGATCCCTATTTAGGATTATGGCTAAGCTCCGCTACCTTCACATTATCATTCCTCAGGGAACTCCTGAGAATCCAAAAAATGAGGAAAAATTTCAGGGACTTCTCTTGAATTTGCGAAATACGGTCGTTGGGAAGCGTTTTTCTTTTGAGTACTATGGCTCGGCCCAGTACGCCTATTTTTTTATTGTGGTTGAGGAATTTTTGAAGGAAACGATCGAGTCACTTGTGTATGCTATGTTTCCCGATGCGGAAATTCAGGAGACCGATGACTATGTGAAATATTTTACTCCACAGACGAGTGGCATTGCTGGTGCTGCTTTACAGCTTCATCATAGCGATATTTATCCGATCAAAACCTATACGGATTTTGGAGAGGATAGTATGTCGCGTCTTTTTTCGGTTATTTCAAAAATTAGTGCAAAGGATCAGGTTTGGGTTCAGATTATCTGTGAACCACTTCCCGATACGGCTGGATTTTTCTTTTTGCGAAACTGGAGATATCGGTTTGCGAGTCTTCATCATTTTTTCAGTATCAAGGATCGTTTTCGAACCGGTGGTCGAAAGGCGATTAATGAAATGCGCCATCACAAAGCTCATGAAAAAGATGGAGAGAAGCCATTTCGCGTGAGTATTCGTCTTGCCTATATTGCTGAAAATCAGACGGACGCTGATCGGAAACTCGAGGCGGTGATTAATAGTTTTTACCAATTCAACGATAGCGATGTCAATGAGTTTCATGCACATCGTGTCCATGATATGGGGTTGTTTTTGAAAGCATATAAAAGTCGAACTCATAGCGAGACGTTTATTATGAGTGCGAAGGAAATTGCAACATTGTATCATTTACCGAATGCCGATTATGTTCCGCATATTGTGCATGTACAAGCGCGAAAAGCTGATCCACCTCAGGATCTTCCGAAGGTGGGGGAGCCAGAGGTGAGTGGATTTGGTGTCACGAATTACCACAATAATTTTGTCCCGTTTGGTATTCGACGTGCCGATCGACGACGACATTTGTATGCGGTTGGTAAGTCTGGTTCTGGTAAGAGTAAATTACTGGAGCTCCTGATTTATCAGGATATTATTGATGGAAAGGGCTTCGGCGTGCTCGATCCGCATGGAGATCTGGTGGACAATATTATGCGATATATTCCTGAAGAACGCGTGAAGGATGTAATTCTTTTTGATCCGGCTGATACGGCGTTTCCGATTGCGTTCAATCCTTTGGAGTCGATTGATGACGCGTACAAGATGCAGGTGACGATTGGCTTTCTCGATATTTTTAAAAAAGTGTTCGGTGATAACTGGACGTATCGTCTGGAGCATGTGTTGCGCTATACGACGTTGGCGCTTCTGGATAGCCCAAATACGACCATCCTCTCGATCATGAAAATGCTCACGGATAAGAATTACCGTCAGAAAATTGTCTCACGTATTCAGGACTCGGTGGTGAAAAACTTTTGGGTTTCAGAGTTTGCTGCGTGGTCGGAGAAGTTTGATTCTGAGGCGATCACGCCACTCTTGAATAAAGTTGGACAGCTCGTCGCGACGAACATGGTGCGTAATATGATTGGTCAGCCGAATACAAAATTCAATCTTCGTGATGTGATGGATAACAAAAAGATTTTGCTTTTAAAAGTCTCAAAAGGTCTGCTTGGTGAGGAAAACTCAGGTTTAATTGGATCGATGGTCATTACAAAATTATTTCAGGCGGCGATGAGTCGTGCCGATACGCCGGAAGAAAAGCGTGAGGATTTTTATTTTTACGTTGATGAATTCCAGAACTTTGCGACCGATACATTTTCAGAAATTCTCTCTGAGGCTCGTAAGTATCGATTGAATCTCACGATCGCGCATCAGTATATGGGGCAGCTTATTCCGGAAGTTCAAAAAACGGTGTTTGGTAACGTTGGTTCGATGGTGAGTTTCCGTGTTGGTGCTGAGGATGCGGCCGTGCTCGAGGGTGAGTACACACCGGTTTTCAAGGTTCGAGATATTATCAATCTTGGTGTTCGAGAGTTCTATACCAAGATGTCGGTGAATGGAGAATTACGTGAGGCGTTTTCGGGGAAGACCTTGAGTGTTCCACCGGTGACGAATGATATTACGGCGAAAATTATTGAGGCGTCACGCGCCGCATACTGTTCACCAAAAGCTGAGGTTGAGGAGATGATGAAACGATGGGATGAGAGTGCCTCTGCCCCTCCGAAACCCGAAGAGGCTGCCCAGATGGAGGAGGAGAAGTTTGAGGAGCCGATTATTTAAAAATGGCTTTATCTGGTCTTGAAATTGACTTTATTTTTGCCACGGATTAGACTCCACTCCTGTCTTTTATTTTTCCTATGGCCAATACCGAACCAACCCTGCAAGAAAATTCAGACTTACCAAAACGTCAACACGATACGACCTATCCCTCTTTTCCTCCTCTGACGTATCTTGATCTCGATGTTCCAGCACTTGAAGACCATGACCGTGCGATTTTTACCTTGCCACTTCACTCCAAAGATTTTCTTTTTGTTGGCGGAGATTTGAGGAATGGCTATACGCCCAAGCTTAGAGGTCTTCTTGATACTGAGACTCAACGTGATGCTCTCGCCTATGCTGTACAGTGGGCATATGACACGATTATGAGTGAACTTGCCCGTTTACCGGGTATTCACCCAAAATATCTTTCTAAGGTTCCTCAGATTCTTTCGGGACGTACCTGGGCTGGTATTGATGTAGCGAGTCCTGAAGGTTTTGTCTTACAGGATCTTGTTGCCCGGTTCAATCGTCTCACTGCCATTCTTATGCGATGCTGGATGGCTCATCAATCTCACCAAACTCTCCCTCGAATGAAGATGGCCGAATACGCTGAAGAGAGAAATCTCAATGTTGTCATGGTGCTTCTTGATGAAGCTATGATTCGTTTGTCACGAACAAAACCTTCTCGTCGTCCGGAAGATATTTCTCTTACTCAAGAATTTCCAGATCAAGCCGCGGCTATTATTTTTGTACTTCAAGATCTCGTAGAAGTTCTTGGGCAGCTTGGTCAAGAGAGTCAGGATGGTACTGGAGGAAAAATTCTCTATTATGGCGCTCTGGCTAAAGCCTATGAGACTGATACTTTTGAAGATTGGAGTGCTGTTTCGGCGCTTTTGAGATCTGATGTTTCCCAATCTCGTTCCACGACGATTCCTTGGCTTACGAAACCATTGAATGAGCAAGTGAAAGGAAGAGTTAATACGCTGAAATCAAATGTTATTGGTGGTGATATTCGCCATGCTATTGCCGCAGCCGCACCTACTTTGGCTGTACCGGTTTCTGAATCTGCCGGTGATACATAAATGATAGGGTTTTGCAGGGGTTTTAGTACACCGTCTCCAGATAGTACTTTTCGCAGTAGACTTGTTCAGGACGGTTGGGGGCGTAGGTGGTGGTGATTGGTGTCTGGCACTTGACGCAAGTGCGTTCCCAGAGGTGGTGTGGATTCCGCATGTTGAAGCGCATGCGGTTGCGAGTTTCTGGAGCATAGTGGGGAATTGGTATCTTCATATCTCGGTGGAAGCGAAGTTCTGGAAGTGTGATTCTGAATGGACGGCCAGTCACTTCACAAACCAGCGTTTCTTTCAAAATATCGTCGGATATTTCTTGAATTGAGTCGGGAATATTTGCACCACTTCCTGGATTTCGTTTTTCTTCGTCGTGCCACGTGAGCCCTTCCTCTATCACTTTTTCTTTTGTTAAAGGCCAAAAGTCATTGGCGACGGTTTCGTTGTAGGCGAAGTGAGAATTTTTCATCGGAAAGAAGTGTCCCCATTCGTTGTTTTTTTTCATATGGTCGATGATTCGTGGAAGGAGCGCTTCATATTCCTCCTTTGTATATTGCTTGTTGAGAATACAATATTTTGCTTTTTTGATTTGTGTGCATCCGAAAAGATCTTCGCAACTATTTGCGGCGTTGATGCAGTAGTAGATATTTTTATTTCCACCCCAGGAATAGGCGCAAAATGCGCAGTGATAACTACTTACGGTTCCAAAACACTCGTAGCATAGTTCAGAATTGTGACCGATATGACTGCAGCTGTAGCCATCTTTTATATTTCCTGCCAGCATCACATCCTTCAAATCTTCACACTTATCAAACGTATCGAAGCAATTGATGCAGTTTTTACTGTTTAAAATATTATCACCAGTGCAGTTTTCTGAATTTACGATATTGGCGTACAGATGCGGAAATTTTAGTTTAAATTCATTGAATCTTTTTTTCATTTCCTGGGCATTATTCCAGGAGTTGAGCTTGAATGACGTGACGATATTTTCGTAGTCTTCTTTTGAATGTGGTTCATTGAATATATGGTATTCTTTGTTCCGAAGCCCTACGCATCCGAAGCAGTTTTTGACTGATCGGCAATCGAAGAGAAAGGCACTGTCGCTGCAGTTTTGAGAATTTTGCGAGTAGGTGACGTTGTAACATTTGCTGCAGTCAATACACTCGTAGCAGAGCGTTGAGTTGTCGACAAAATAAACATCGCAAACATCTTTGCAGTGGAAATTGAACACCGAATCATAACAGTCTTCATTGTAGTCACCACCAAAAACGAGATAACAGTTGCGATTTTCCGTGGTGGCATTACAGTATTCGCTGTTTTCGCCTTTGCTATTGATGAGTGAAAGACGTGGTACGCGATCCTGAAGTTCTTTGAATTGCTCGAAAAATGGCTTACTGAAGTCGTAGTCTTGACTATAGGATCTGGCATCCCATCCATCACCCCACCAGCAAGTCTGGCAGTAGACCGTGGCATTTTTATCAGGCGAATAGAGGGAGATGATGTTTTTCTTGCAGAGGTCACAAACGTCTTGGTACAGCGTTCTTTCGTTGCGATAGGCGAGTCTCCTTCGATGACGCTCTTCTGCTGAAAGTTCTGAAAATGGAAATCCCATCTTTGTCACAAATTCTCTTTCCCATTCTGGTGAGTTGATATCTCGCATGTTGTCATTATGACTGTTTTATATTCTGTCTGGCAAATTTATCGCGCCGTCCTATAAATATGGCTTTTATAAGCCGTTATTTTGTAATTATTTTTTCATGCTGTTGTTAGAATCTCGATGCGGTATCACTGCTCCAGAGATGGTAGAACTGGTCTTTTTGTGTTTTGAGAAGGTCGGGTTGTTTGATGGTTATGACGCGCGGATGCTCCGGGTTATTGATGAAGAGTTTGAATTCCGTGTCGGCGATGAGGAGGTAGTTGTGCATGACGGGCAGATTTTCTTTGAGTCGTGTTGTGCGCTTTTCTTTTGTGTCGGAGCGTGCAATTCTTTCCATTTCGCTGACGTGTTCATTGAGAACTCGTGCGTGAACACCCTTATTCATGCGGCGTTTGATGAAGTTTCGTTCCTCTGCACAGTCGAAGTCGAGACCGAGGAGGTCCCATGTTCGCGTTACGGAGCCGATATGGAGGAACTCGGTCTGACAGATATCTGGAATTTTTAAATACTCTTCGAGCATCGCCTCTTTTCCTTCACGAATGTCGATCATCTCCTGATCGTTATTTTCTGTTGAGAGATCCAGATATGGAAGGATGTGATCAAGGCCTCGAAATGCTGTTTCTAATTTTGCCAGTCGAATTTGCTCCTTTGAGACTTTTTCAACGAGTGATGTGAGGGTGCATGCGGTGTAGGTATTTTGTTTGTTATTGACCGGGTGCGATTTGACGAGTTCACGATCAATCAGTCGCTTGAGCGTGCGGTACACCATCATAGTGTTGAGTCCTGTTTCTGTCGTGAGCTGCGGGATGGTGGCTGACTTCAGTTTGAGAAGATGCAGATAAATCGTCACCTCTTCAGGTTTGAGTTCCGCCATTTCTAAAAGTTGCGCGAGACGTTTTTTCATAGATTTTATTGTATGACCTGCTTGTGCTTATGTCAATTTCTGGCTTTATTATGCCGCGAGGCGCGGCCTGATTTCTGTTCCAACTTGTTCTTCTCTTACGATAGCCGATAGAACACCTGGTCGTTTCCCGTTGGCGATAAAGGTTTGAATATTATCTGCTGAAGCGATTCGTGCTGCACGGAGCTTGCTTGCCATTCCACCCGTACCATTTGTGCTCGTTCCTCCTCCGCAACTTTCAATAAACTCCTCAGTTAATTCATCAAAAGAAAGTACACGTTTGATTGTTGCGTCTTCATGTTTTCTTGGATCCTTATTGAACACTCCATCGATGTCCGTTAAGAGTATGAGAATTTCTGCTTTTACGAGTGTTGCTATTCTTGCTGCGAGCTGATCATTGTCTCCAAGATTGAGTTCATCTGTCGCAACAGTATCGTTTTCATTTATGATTGTTACGATATCTCGTGGTAATACTCCAAGTGTGCTTAGAATATTATTCTTTGCATTTTCTCTTTCGAAATCATGCGCCGTAAGGAGCATCTGACCTACTCCTCTCGGTGGCCTTGCCATGAGAAAAGCTCTTTCGTACTCTCTCATGAGTCTTGGTTGTCCCACTGATGCGAGTGCCTGTTTTCCTGCGGTTGTTTTTTCAATTTCCGCGCTTAATTTCATCACCTCTCTTCCTGCTGCCACTGCACCGGAACTTACAAGAATGATGCGACGACTTGTAAGCTCCATGATCTCGCTTATTTCCCTTGCGAGATCCCTCAGAAGATTTACGTCGAGGCTTGGTCTCCCCGATACTTCATGTTTGCGCGTTACAACGTTTGTTCCTACTTTGATTACAATTGGTTTGTTGAGTCGTCCATCCAGTCCTCCCATATATATGTGTTATGTGGAGGCTATATTAGCTTTTATAAGCCAAAAATCAAGCTTTTTGTTGTGATTGTGCAATGTTTTTTGGTTGCTTGCTAGTGGAAGTGTGATTTTTCAGGATTTTTTTAGAGGCCTGTAATGTCGGGTTGATAGAGTTGATCTTGTCGGGAGATTGGCATGGGCTCGATTTCTGGTGAATATAGAACGAGTTACCGTCGCTTTATGCGGGTTCAATTCCCGCCGAGTCCACCAGCTCTCGACACAAGCAAAAAGGCGAAGAAATGTACTCTTCGTCTTTTTGTGATTCTACGCGTTAGATGAGAGTTACCAACTCCCCGGGTAGAATCAGGCTGGAATCCACCACCTCTCATACGAGAGGAACGTGCAACGGTTGCACATTAAGGGCTTTTAGGGCCACTTGCGTTTATTCTAGCACATTTCAGTACACCGCTTCAAGATAGCATTTTTCGCAGTAGACTTGTTCGGGTCTGTCTGCTGCGTAGGTTGTTTCGATAGGCTTGCTGCAGTGCATGCAGGTGCGCGCGTAGAGACGTGGTGGGTTGCGGAGGCTCATCCGTTCGCTGTGACGGCAATCAGGGCATTTGTGTGGGATAGGGAGGCTGATGTTGCGAAGGCGTGCGAGTTCTTGAGGAATGATGCGGTAATTTTTTCCACAATGTTTGCAGGCGAGAAGTTCTTTGGTAATCGTGTCCGGCACATCCTTGATGCTGTTTGGAATTGTGTATGTTTGCGGTTTGTAGTCTTTCTGATCCGGATCTTTCCAGTGCATGCCGCGTGCGAGAGCGACGTCTTTGGTGAGTGGAACGTAGTCTTGTGCGACGGTTTCGTTGTAGCCGTAAGGTGAGTGCCACATAGGGAAGAACTGACCCCACTCGCCGGTGGAGTTCATGTGTGCGATGATGCGCGGAACAAGCTCCTCGTACTGTTCTTTGGTATACTGTTTGTTGAAGATGCAGTACTGCTTTTTTCGCAGCCCGCTGCAGCCGAAGAGGTTTGATGAATTAAAACAGAACTCACTGTAGGCGACGTTTTGGCTGTGGAATACGTAGAGTGAAAAGATAACATTGTAGGTTTCGATCGTGCCTAGAACTTGATAGTTAAGCTCAGGCTTGAGGTACATATTGCTGCAGTCTATGAGATCTTTCACGTTTACGCCGACGTTGATATATTTGCAATCCTGGCTATCGTTCACATCGTAACAGTCGGTGCAGTTCTGGGTGTTGGTCAAGAAATCACCGATTGAGTTTTCGCAGTTGATGATGTTTGCGTACTTGTGAATGCGTTTGATGCGAAGGTCATTGAGAATTTCTTTGGCTTTCTGAACCGCATTGTGGGATCCGAGAAATTCCTGAATTTTTTGTGCGTACTCTTCTTTGCTCACCGGCTCGTTCATAAAGTGATACTCTTTGTTGTTGAGGTTGGTGCAAAGGAAGCAGTTTCTGCAGCCCTTGAGATTTTCTGAGAATCCGCAGTCGTACGAATTTTGGCTGTAGGATGTGTAGATACAGTTGTTGCAGTTTTTGACATAGAAACATTCATAGAGAAGTTCTGAGTCGTAGATGTAGTCGCAGTCCATGATATCGCGTGATGTCTGGATCAGTTTTCCATAGTAACAGTCCTCGCAATTTTCTGAGCAGTTAATGAGGTGGCAATTTTTGCAATAGGCCGTACCTGTGGTGTATTGGCAGTTTTCGTTGGCAATCTGGATGAGGTTTACGTGTGGAATTTTGACAGAGAGTTCGTTGAATTGTTCAAAAAATGGCCTGCTGAAGTCAAAATCCTGACCATAGCTAAGCCCGTCCCAGTTTTCACTCCACCACTCTTCGTGAGTGTAGATTTTATATTTTTTACCCCACTCGGTATCGGGAGAGTAGAGCGCGATGAGAGGTTTTCCCGTAACCGCGGAGACATTGTGGTACATGTTTTGCTCATTACGCTGCGCTGTTCGGAGTGCAAGTCGGCACTGTGGACAGTTCGAAGGTAGCGGAATTTCAAATGTCTGCTCGCCAATTTTTGGTGCAATCTTCTTGAGGAATGCGAGTTCCTGTTCGGTGACTTCGTAGGATGATTGGCAGGTGGCGCAGGTGGAGGTCATGGGGAGAAAGTTACATTTGTTGAGCTGCTATGGTTGAACTGCTATGAAAGAGCTCCACACCTCGTTGCATTTTTGTAATTTTATTACGAGTATCTGCAAAGACTACATGCATCTTGCCCCGAAAGAGATCTTTAAGCAACTCTCGTGAAAATACTTTACTTCGGATTGCTGACGAAACGGTTGGTATTTGTTCTCCTCGAGCCGCAGCCAGAAAACCGGCGAACTCGTCTTCGTATTCGATTAAAAGACTATAATTTTCTGAAAGCAATAGATGTCCACATATTCCATAAAAAGCATAACCGAGTTTTGTAAGTCCTGGGTCGGTAGTTGGCTTTTTGCCTAAAGCGATTTCAAAACGTCGTACCAAAGATCCGTAATCGTCTGGACCGCCTATGTCTTTTGTTTCTAAGGGCAAAAATTTTCCATCTGGCGGAGCTCGCAAATATGATATTTCCGGATCACGCTCATCTGGATGCTCTGCTACATCTATAGTATCATTTGTGGTCATATGTATAGTTACAAGGATTGATTTTAAGTGTTCATTCAGTATAAGTCTCGATTTTATTGTGAAATTTGTCATCGGTCAAGTAATCGTCGGTAATGTTCCACAAATTGATCTTTGTTTTCTAGCTTTACTTTAAGCATATTTTTGTGGTATATTTAATTCTGACGAAACTTTTCCACACAATAACTTGCAATCCTTATGATGGCTCAACTTCTCAAACTTGGACTCACTTCGAAAGAGGTGGCGGTGTACATGGCGCTCATGGGATTGGGAGTGAGTTCGCCGGTGTCGACGATTGCGAAGAAGGCGAGTGTGAATAGGACGACGACGTATGATATTTTGGAAATTCTCTTGGAGAAGGGGTTGGTGATAGGTCAGAAGAAAAAATCGAGTCAGTATTATGAGGCGCTTCCTCCGGAAAAACTGGTGGCCTATTTGAAAGAGCAGAGTGAGCGATTTTCTCATTTAGCGAAAGATGCAGAGATGATGCTTCCAGAATTGAATGCGCATTATAATGCTTCCGGTAGGCCAAAAGTGTACTTCTATGAAGGCGATGAAGGCTTAATTCGTGTCTATGAGGAGACGCTTACTTCGAGTGAGGAAATTCTTGCGTATGCTTCGGATCAAATTAATCAAGAAGCAATTCCATGGTATTTTCCACAGTATTACAAGCGTCGTGCGGCGAAGAAGATTCCCATTCGTGCGCTTTTTCCGGATACGCCGAAAGATCGTGAACGTCATTCACTGGATTCTGAGGAGTTGCGACGGAGTCGATTGTTGCCGAAGGATAAGCTCGATTTTACGCCAGAAATCAATATTTTTGATAACAAAATCATGATCGCCGACTGGAAAGAAAAGCTTGGCATTATTATCGAGAGCGAGGAGATTGTGAAGGTTTTCAAACA
>CAYHPV010000026.1:0-10441 GCA_964358735.1 uncultured Candidatus Peribacteria bacterium
ACTTTGTTCTTTTGTCAACCCTGACGCAGAGTGGGGTAGTGGGGGGCGAGGTGGGGGCGGCGGGGGAGGACTTCGAAGCCGGTTTCGGTGACGAGGATCGAGTGTTCGACTTGGACGGCCCAGGAGCGATCTTTGGTGATGACGTTCCAGCCGTCTTCGGCGGTTTTGACTCCTGCTTTTCCCATGCAAAAAATAGGCTCGATGGCGATGGTCATGCCGGCTTTCAGTCGCACATTTGGGGCGTCGGCCTCGAAGTTGGTGATGGCGGGGTCTTCGTGGAGCATTTTTCCCACACCGTGGCCGGAGAGTTCGCGGATGACGGAGAAGCCGTTTCGTTCGATGGTTTCCTGAATGATTTTTGAGAGTGAGCGTACGGCGAGCTCGGGTCTGATCAGGTCAATGGCGGAGCTCAGCGCGATTTCGGCGGTCTTGATGAGTTTTTTGATTTTATCGGAGGCGCGACCGAGTGGTCCGACCGGTACGGCAATGGCTGAATCGGTGTGAAATCCTTTGTGGTAGACGCCGGCGTCGATTTTCAAAAGATCGCCATCTTGGAGCGTGCGCTGCCCGGGAATCGTGTGGACGACCTCTTCATTGACCGCGGTGCAGATGACACCGGGAAATCCACGATATCCCAGAAATGAGGGCTGAGTGTTGTATTTTTTGATGAGTTCACGGGCTCGCGTATCGAGATCGATGGTTTTCATGCCGGGTTCGACGCTTTTTGCGAGCTCGAGCAAGATTTTTGCCAAAATAGCGCCTCCTTCACGCATTGCTTCAATATCTTTTTGCGTTTTGTAGGTGATGTTCATGGGAAAGGATTACTTGAGCAGGGGATCGAGTTTGCTGAAAAGTTCTTCGGTGACTTGTTCGATTGATTGCTCCGCATTGATACTTATTATTTTTCCCTCTTTTTTCCACTCTTCCACGAGCGGCATGGTTTCTTGGTAGAAAATTTCAATGCGAGTTTTGATGGCGTCGGCGTTGTCGTCGTTGCGAGTCATGAGCGGTCCTTCACATTTTTCACACTGTTTCTGTGTGTAGGTCGCGGGATAAATCGTTTTGCAGGAGGTACACATTCGACGGGTGAGAAGGCGTCTTTCCGCTTCCGGTTTTGAGAGTTCAAAATAGATGCCCATGTAGGGTCTGTCGAGGGATTCGAGGAGCGTGATAAATTGATCATTTTGCTCTTTGCTTCGCGGAATTCCATCAAAAATAATGCCGGTATTTTTTGTCGTGTGGGTGAAATTTTCTACGATTTCCATGACAACCTCTGTCGGAACGAGATGACCGGCGTCGATGATTGATTTTACTTTTTTTCCCAGTTCGGAGTCTTCTGAAGAGAGGCGGCGGAGTTCGCCACCCATTTCAAAATAGGCTCCAATATTTTTGGCGGTGAGAATTTTTCCTTGGGTTCCTTTTCCTGAGCCCTGAATGCCGAATAAGATGAAGTCCATTAGTAAAACTTTTTGTAATCATGCATCACCATCTGCGCGTTGACTTGACGGATGAGGTCGAGGACGACACCGACGACGATGATCATACCGGCGCCACCAAGAATAGACTGGAGACTTCCGATGGAGCTGGTGAAGAAGCGCTGCATAATCATTGGAACGACGGCGATCAAGCCAATGAAGACTCCACCGAAGAGATTGAGATGACTTGAGACATTGCTCAGATACTCAGCGGTCTGCGTGCCTGGCCGGATGCCAGGAATGTAGCCGCCACGCTTCTGGATGTTTTCGGCGACCTCTTTTGGATTGAAGGTGATCGAGACGTAGAAGTAGGTGAAGAGAATGTTGAGCAAGAAGTAAATGATCATGTAGCTGACTGAGTTTGCTTGAAAGTTTTCGATAACCCATTTTCCTGCGGTTCGGAGCCATGCCGTTTTTGCACCACTGAGAAGCTGGGCGATGATGACCGGAAAAGAGATAACCGCGAATGCAAAGATGATTGGTACCATTCCCGCCTGGTTGACGCGGATTGGAAGTGATGAGTCACCACCTTCGACTTTTGCGCCGCGACCTGCGTAGGTGATCGGAATTCTCCGTTGGCCTTCCGTAATCATGATGACGACGATGGCGAGGACGACGGTCATGACGAGCATGAGGATAAAGGAGACAAGTTTGTCATTGTCGGCTCCTGAGAGCAGAAGGTTTGAGCCCAAAGCCTGAGGAATACTGGTGATAATTCCTGCGAAGATCAAGATGGAGATACCGTTTCCGATGCCTTTTTCCGTGATGAGTTCGCCGAGCCACATGAGGAGAACCGTACCCGTCGTGATCGTGAGCATGACTGGGAGGATGACTCCGGGGTCCTTGATGTTATCGATGATGGAGACTTGGGACTGGGTGTTCAAGAGGATGATCGTGCCATAGGACTGGATGAGGGCCAGCGGGACGGTGAGCCATCTCGTGTACTTACTGAGTTTGCGGTGGCCAGCCTCACCTTCTTTTGAGAGACCTTCCCAACTTGGAATGATCACCGTAAGAAGCTGAATAATAATTGAAGCGTTGATGTATGGAGAGAGACCCATCAGGATGATGGAGAAGTTTTCGGCGCTGCCACCGGTGAGGATGTTGAAGGCGCCGAGGAGCTGGTTCTGTGCGAAAATATTCTTGATGACATCGAGATTTGCTCCCGGAATACTGACCTGCCCGAGAAGTCGGAAAAGAACGACGATACCAATGGTGAAAAGAATCTTATTGCGTAAATCGCGTGAGTTCCAGATTTGAAGGAGATATGTGGTCACGGTGAGTAGGTGAATTTAAGAGTAATGAAGTTATTCTGTCTTTGCTTTTGTTGCGGACATGAGTTCCTCAACAGAACCCTTGGCACCTTCGATTTTAGCACGAGCGGAGGCTGCAACGCGATCAATTTTTATGGAGAGTTTTTTCGTGAGGTCGCCGTTGCCGAGAATTTTTACCGGGAGATATTTATTGTTGATGATGTTTCGTTCGTAGAGAATGGCGGTATTGACCTCATCACCATCGTTGAAGACGTTGAGGGATGACACATTCAGGATCTGAAACCTGGTTGCTCCTGGATTGGTGAATCCTTTGAGCTTTGGAAGACGTCGGACGAGGGGAGTCTGTCCACCTTCGAAACGAGGAGCGATGTTTCCACCACTTCGTGCCTTCTGCCCTTTACATCCACGTGTTGAGAATGTTCCGTGACCTGAGCCATTTCCACGACCGATTCGTTTTTTTGATTTCTTTGAGCCCTGAAATGGTTTGATATTTGCAAGAGATGACATGGGAGCGTTGGTTTATGAGAAAATTAAGCTTGTGGTTCTGCGGCTGTTTCTTGAGGTACTGGTTTTGGCGTTATATCTTTTTTTGGCGTGGAATCTTTTGCCGTTACCACTGGAGGCTGAGCGAGCTTCTTGAGTGCTAAAATAGTTGCACGCGCATTGGCAATTTTGTTCGTGGTTCCGAAACGTTTGCTGAGAATATTTTTTACTCCGGCGAGATCGATAATTTTTCGGATGGCGCCACCGGCGATGATACCCGTTCCTTCTGATGCTGGCTTCATCATGATCTTGGCACTTTTGAATTTCTGATCGACCGGATGAGGAATGGTATTGTTTCGAATGGAGACGGTGATGAGGTTTTTCTTTGCCTTTGCGATCGCTTTCTGAATCGCAATCGCGACTTCACCGGCTTTTCCAAGACCAATACCGACGCGTCCTTTTCGATTTCCAATCACCACGGTGGCACGGAAACGGAGACGTCGTCCACCAGCGACCACACGCGTGACACGATCGATCTGAAGAACTTCTTCTTCAAACTCTTTTGGCTCCTTTGGTGTCATTGATCGTCGGTTTTGTGGTTTTCCCATAGTGATTAAGAGATGTAAATGATTAGAATTGCAGTCCACCCTCGCGAGCACCTTCTGCTACGGCTTTGACTCGTCCGTGGTACTTGTATCCGTTTCGGTCGAAGACGCATCCGGCTACTCCTTTCTCTTTCGCAAGTTTTGCGAGTGTTGCGCCAACTTCTTTCGCACTCTCTGTTTTGGTTCCCGCTTTTTTTCCTTTTGCTCGCGCTTCACTCTTGCTAGAGCGTGCTGCTTTCATATCTGACGCGGCTACGACTACTTTCTTCGCTTCATCGTCGATGAGTTGTGCGTAGGTGTGCGTGTTACTTCGGAAGACCACGAGTCGAGGTCGTTCTTGATTTCCGCTCATTCTGGCACGGATTCGGAGGTGTCGTCGGAGTTTCGATTGGAGTTTCGTATTTTTCATATGAGAGAATTAATTAAATTTATTTCGCACTAGCTGCAGCCTTTCCTGCTTTTCTTTGAACGTACTCGCCGACGTAGCGGATACCTTTTCCTTTGTATGGTTCTGGTTTTTTGTACTCACGGATCTTTGCGGCAACCTCACCAACCAACTGCTTGTCGATGCCAGATACGGTGATGATGTTCTTTTTTTCTGCGTCGATGGCGAGCTGGATGCCTTTTGGTGGAATGAACTCAATTGGGTGCGAGAAGCCGAGGAAGAGGGTCAGTTTTGCACCGGCGAGTTGTGCGCGGTATCCCACTCCCTGGATTTCAAGTTGCTTCGCGAAGCCCTTTGAGACGCCTTCAACCATGTTGGAGATCAGTGTTCGAGTGACTCCGTGGAGACTTCGGTCTGCTTTTTCTTCTCCTTTTCTGAGAACTTTCAGGGTTGAACCATCGAGCTCGATGGTGACTCGTGGGTGAAAGGTGAATTCGAGTTCTCCTTTCGGTCCTTTTACTTTGACGTGTGATTCAGCGACATTGATGGTGACGCCTGATGGGACTGATATTGGTAATTTTCCGATTCGTGACATAAATAGTGGTGATTACGCGCTGGTTAATAAACTTCGCAGATAACTTCTCCTCCGAGTTTCTTTTTTCTGGCTTCTGAGCCGGTCATGAGACCCTGTGGAGTGGATACGATGCTGATGCCAAATCCGTTATTTACTTTTCGGATCTCCTCGGTTTTTCGGTAGATGCGTTGTCCCGGTTTGCTGACTCGCTTGAAGGTCATTTTTGGCGTGGCTTCGTTGAAGAAAAGGACGAGCTCAGGGCGCGCTTCACCCTTGCTAGAGCCTGCCTTAGCATCTTCTTTTGAAACACTATAGTCCTCAATATATTTCTTGTTTTTGAGAATCTTTGAGATAGCTTCTTTGAGTCTCGAATATGGCACGGTCGTGTTTGAGTGCCTGGCGCTAGCGCCGTTTCGGATTCTTGTGAACAAGTCTGCTATTGGGTCGGTCATCATTGGGAAGAGAGTTTAAGAGAGAATAGTTATTGTTGAGAAATTACCACGCCGATTTCTTGACTCCCGGAATCAGGCCTTTGTTGGCGTTTTCACGGAAGCAGATTCGGCACATATTGAACTTTCGCATGTAGCCGTGGATTCGTCCGCAGAGGCCGCATCGGTTGTGAACGCGTGTTGGCATCACCGGCTTTTTACCAGCTGACAGACTCTTGAAGAGTTGTTCTTTTAGTTTATTTGCCTTATTGATGCGTGATTTCTTTGCCATGTGGGATTAATAGAGAGGGGTTATTTTTTTGAGCGTTTCTTTTCCGCGATCAGCTCGTCTTTTTTGAATGGAAATCCGAGTGCACTGAGGAGCGCGTATCCTTCGTTTGAATTTTTTGCGGTTGTGACTACCGTGATCTGTACTCCGTGTGATTTTTCGATATCGTCCGCGTTGATTTCCGGGAAAACGGTGTGCTCCTTGAGTCCGAGTGAGAAGTTGCCGGCATCATCGAAGCCTCGTTTGCTGACGCCTCGGAAGTCTCGGATACGTGGCATGACGACATTGACGAATTTGTTCAGGAAGTCGAACATTCGTGGGCCGCGAAGGGTCACAACCACGCCTGTTGGGAGACCGATACGGGTTTTGAAGTTCGAGATCGCTGTCTTGGCTTTTGTGACTATTGGCTTCTGACCGGTTATCGTGGCGACGTTGGTGATAACACTTTCGTAGTCTTTATTTCCACGTGTCATGATCGAGCCGACGCCGACGTGTACCTTGACACACTTAATCTGCGGGATGGCCATCACGTTTTTCTTGCCGAGCTCTTTTTTCAGGGCCGGAAGGATGTTCTTTTTGTAGTTTTCTGCGAAGGTCATGGGGGAGAGTTAGAGCTTATTTTACTGATTTTTTTGATGGAAGCGGTTCGCCGGATTTTTTGGCATATCGTGTTTTTTCTCCACTGATGGTCTTGTATCCGATACGCGTACCTTTTCCAGTTTTCGGATCAATGGCCTGGACGTTGCTCGCATGGATTGGAGCTTCGTACTTCACGATTTCTCCTGGAGCAGTCTTTGTTTTTTTCATGTGTCGTGTTCGGATGTTGACCTTTTCGACAACGACGGTGTTTTTGGCTGTGTTGATCTTGGTGATCTTTCCAGTTTTTCCTTTATCTTTGCCGGCGATGACGATGACTTGATCGTTAGTTCTGAGTTTCATAGGGTGGTTTAAACAACTTCTGGGGCAAGGGATATAATTTTTTGGAATCCACGCTCACGGAGTTCTCGAGCGATCGGTCCGAAGACACGAGTGCCTTTTGGTTCTCCGTCTTTGGTGACGATGACGACGGCATTCTCATCGAAGCGTAGACTGCTGCCATCTTTTCGGTTGATTGTTTTTTTCGTTCGTACGATGACGGCTCGTTCGACGGCCTTCTTTTTTACGATGCCGCGTGGCGCCGCTTCTTTGACCGAGACGACGATGACGTCACCCACGTTTGCATATCGTCGCTTCGATGCTCCAAGGACCTTGAAACAGGCCACGATTTTGGCTCCGGAATTGTCTGCGACAGTGAGATGTGTTCGTAATTGAATCATGGGGTGGTATTATTTCGCGGTTGTTACAGGAGGCTGTACGGTTGTCCAGCGCTTCAGTTTGCTGGTTGGTCTGGTTTCGTAGATAGTGATCGTTTCTCCAACTTTGTGCTCGTTTTGTTCGTCGTGTGCGTAGAACTTTTTGGATGTTCGATATTTCTTGTGATATTTTTCGTGAGTTTTGTAGGCGTGAACCGTGACCACAATGGTCTTGTTCATGGCGCTACTCGTGATGATACCGGTGACTGATCGCATGGGAGATATTATTTAGAGGTAGATTTTTTCTTAGGGGTGCGGGTAGTACTCTTTGGGGATACGGGTTCAGCGGCTTCGCTTTGCTCAGCAGTGGCCGGCACATTTTGCATTACTTCTCCTTTGTTTTCAAGGTTATTATTGAGAATCGTGAGTATCTGGGCGATTCCTTTTTTCAGCAGCGTGATACCGTTTGCTGCCTTTGACTGCTTGTTAATCACCTGATACCGGATGTCAAAGAGTGATTTTCGGCTTCCAGCCAGCTCTTTAAGAAGCTGCTCCCGACTCATTTTTGTGTATTCTGCGAAGGTTGCCATAGGGGTTTATATAATGATGTCTTTGTTAATATATCGCGTTTTGACCGGAAGTTTGTGGGATGCGAGCGTAATAGCCTCTTTGGCCTGTTTTTCTGGAAGGCCATCGATCTCGAAGAGCATGGCTCCTGCTTTGACCTGAGCGCAGAAGAACTCCGGCTCACCTTTTCCTCCACCCATCGGGACTTCAGCGGCCTTTCGAGTGACGACTTTGTCCGGAAAGATGCGAATCCATACACGTCCACCACGCTTGGTGAATCGGGCCATGGTCTTACGTGCGGACTCGATCTGTCGTGAGGTAATTTCACCAGATTCTGTGGATTTGAGGCCAAAGCTTCCGTAGACGAGAGAGTTTCCTTTTGTGGCGATACCACTCTGGTGGCCACGTCCGCGGTGGAGTTTTCGGAATTTAGATTTTTTTGGCGATAGCATGGGTAGAAAGTTTTTACTGAGTTTGAAAGTTTACTGTTTTATGCGGTTGGCGCTTCTGCTCCTGCGGCTCGTGTGACCATGGTGTCTTCTGTTGTTTTCTTTTTGAAGATCATGCCCTTGAAGATCCAGACTTTGACACCAATCGTTCCATAAGTGGTGTGTGCTGGAACAGAGGCGTAGTCGATGTCGGCGCGGATGGTTTGAAGTGGAACTTTTCCTTTTGTAAAGAATTCACTTCGGGAGATTTCTACTCCATTGAGACGGCCAGCGACGAGAATCTTGGCTCCGAGAGCGCCAGATTCAAGAGCCTTGTCGATAGCCATTTTTGCGGCGCGTCGGTAGGAAATACGTTTTTCAACCTGTTGCACGATGAGTTCGCCCACGAGTTTTGCGTCAAGATTTGGCTTTTTAATTTCACGGATATTGATAATAAATTTATCTCCGGTGAGTTTTTCGAGGTGAGCTTTTAATTCCTCTACGGCACTTCCTCCCTTTCCAATAATATTTCCCGGCTTGCCGGCGTAGACGTTGAGCGTCACATTCTTGGCGCTGCGGAGAATTTCAATTCGTGAAAGTCCGGCTTCTTTCAGTGTTTTTTCAACGTATTTTCGAACTTTTAAATCTTCATGGAGCGTTTTCGTAAACTCTTTTCCCTTGGCGAACCACTTCGAGTCCCAAGTTCGATAGCTTCCGATGCGCAGAATGTTTGGATTGATTTTGTGTCCCATGAGTTCAGTAAGATTTAAAAATTGTTAGGTTAGGATTTTTTGGTAACTTTGACGGAGCTCTTTTTTGGCAAAGCGCCCCTCGCGGGACTACCTGCTGGATCGGCCTTGGCTGCTTTTGTATTTTTTTCTGCCTTTTCTTCAGTTTTTACTTCCACCTTTTCTTTTTTCGCTGGAGCCGTTCCAAGTACCCCAACTTTTACCGTGATCATCGACATACGCTTCAAGATTGGATGTGCGCGACCTCTGGAAACCGGGTTGAAACGTTTGAGTGAAGGGCCTTTTCCAACAATGACTTCTTCGACGTAGAGCTCATCTCGATTCTGTTTGAAGTTGTTTTCCGCATTGGCTGTTGCTGAGGCAAGAGCTTTTCGAACGATCTCGGCTGCTCGTTTTGTGGTGAACCTCAGGAGTGCGTCTGCCTCTACGACTGACTTCCTGCGGATCATCTCAGCGACGAGGTTGAGCTTTTTTGGGGAGATGCGAATGTTGCTGGTAATTGATTTCATGCTGGGGGATTAAGAGGGGAAATGATTATGCAGTGGCTGGCGCTGCTGTAGCCTTCGCGAGTTTTCCGCCGTGGCCCTTGAACTTACGGGTTGGGGAGAACTCTCCAAGTCGGTGGCCGACCATCTGCTCCGTGACGAAGACAGGAATAAACTGTTTTCCATTGTGAACGGCGAAGGTGTGTCCGACGAAGTCTGGTGAGATCACGGACTGTCGTGACCATGTTTTGACCGGTTTTTTTTGACCGCTTGCATCGAGCGCCTCAACTTTTTTGATGAGTTTTGCGTCTATGTATGGACCTTTTTTGAGACTTCGTGACATGGGATGAGAGTAATAGGAAAATTAAATGTTACTTCTTTTGCTTTCTTGACGGACGCCGAGTGACGAGCGTTTTGTTGCTGTATTTCTTTCGATTTCGTGTTTTGTGGCCGAGTGCCGGCTTGCCCCATGGAGTCTTTGGATGAACGAGACCGATCGAGTTTCGAGCTTCACCACCACCGTGTGGATGGTCGCATGGGTTCATGACTTTACCGCGGACGGTTGGTCTCCAGCCCATGTGTCGTCGTGTTCCGGCTTTTCCGTGGATGATGTTGCTGTGGTCTGAGTTACTGACGACGCCGATCGTCGCGTAGCAGTTTTTATCAATGAGACGAACCTCTCCTGATGGCATCTGAACGTGTGCCATCTCTCCTTCGAGCGAGACGAGTTTTCCGCTTGAACCTGCTGATCGGATCATTTTTCCTCCGCATCCTGCGGTGAGTTCCAAATTGTGAATTGAAAATCCGACCGGAATATTGAGAAGTTTCATGCGGTTGCCACTCTTTGGTTTTGCCTTTGCTTTCGTAATAATTTCTTCACCAACTTTTATGTCGGCTGGAGCGATGTGGTATCGCTTTTCTCCGTCACGGTAGTTGACAAGCATAATAAAGGCTGATCGATTTGGATCGTATTCAATGGTCTTGACCGTGGCTGGAATATTGAGCTTGTCGCACTGCTTGAAGTCTATCATTCGATAGATGCGTCGTGCGCCGCCGCCGCGATGTCGTATGGTGATTTTTCCCTGGTTGTTTCGACCCGCGTTGTTTTTCAGACGCTTGATGAGCGACTTTTCTGGGCCAGTGTGGGTGATCTCTTCGTAGGTGAGAGATACCATTTGGCGACGTCCCGGGGTTGTTGGCTTAAATGTTTTGATTCCCATGGTTATTTTTTAGATTGGAAGATATCGATTTTTTTGTTGTCCTTAAGCCGAATGATCGCTTTCTTTCCCCGTGATCGCTTCTCCATCACTTTTCCTTTTCCGATGAGTCGTGTTTTGTTTTTAATTGGGACCATATTTAAGTCAGCGACTTTTTTTGCAAATTACTGCGAAAATGCCTGGATAACCC
>CAYHPV010000027.1:0-10431 GCA_964358735.1 uncultured Candidatus Peribacteria bacterium
TAAATATCAAATACTAAACTTTTTCCCCTGGCACCCAGACCCGCCCGCGAAGGTTGTCGTACGAAACGTCAGGATTGACCCGGTTCAAGTCGACGCGGCCACTGCTCCAGCCCGCGTACGGCAAGTCGCCAGCTCCTTGTGGACGCTCAAATGCCGTCCAAAATTGTTTATCATATTTCTGCCCTCGAGCCATGGCATCCATCGCTGAACCTACATAGGCATGCTGAGGCATAATGGTTGCACCTGGAGTTTGCTCGAATCTTCGCTTATACTCGGCTACCATTTGTTCATTAGTTCTCTTCACTTTCTGCGCGGCATCCTGATAGAAAATGGTTGCGTCAAATGGCATGTCTTCGATGTCGGCTGTGAGACCGAATGATCCTGCTGGAGCGGCTATCTTTTTCCACTGATCCCATCCGATGTAGCCATTCGTCTGTCCTGCGACCGTTGGGTGCTGGTCCATAATCTGCATGAGTTTTGAGACTGGCATATCTGGAAGGAGTTTGAGACGAGGTTCGCCATATTGCCTGAGGCCTTGAAGAGTTTCTGGCTGGACCGTAGCGGCCCATTGCATAACGGCGTCTTTTGACGCGAGGGTCATGAGATCTTTGTCGCTGATCTGGAAGGTAGATTTCCATGCAGAAAAACCAGTATCGTACTGTTCAGAGGTAGTATCAAGAAACTCCTGCTGCTCAGGACTAAGACGACCATCAAGACGATTGACGAATCGGAGAAGCCTATCACGCATAACATCGCCTTCACGGAATTTCGCTGTGGCAATTGCGTCTCGTCTCGCTTCAGGAGGTGTTATATCTTCAAATCGTGCCAACGCACGCGGAGCATGGAAATCGAGACTGAGTCTATTATCCGGATCAATACGACGTTCTGGACCTTGATATGACTGGCTTGGGGTAGACATAGAGGGGTGATTAAGGAAACTGATTATAACTGAAGAATTGATATTACTCTTAATTATTTATATGTCAAGTTCAGCTTTATAATGTAGCATTATATTACCATTCTCCCTCCAGCCTTCCCCAAAGCTAATTTTTGTGATATAATGGAGAGATGGTAGTATGTCTTTTGAACAGATACCTCACATGACTCAGGAACTCGTACTTACATTTATTGGAATAGCGGTGGCTGGCTACGGATTGTACGAGCTGGTGCACTACCTGATTCATCATCACTATGATGAGCATCGTATGCGGGACATGGTGTTTTTGCAGGTACGGGTGCCGCGTAAAGAGTCGAAAGAAGATGTGGAAAAAGAGACACAGGCGTATTCGGCGCAGAAGAGTTTCAAGGAAATTATCGGTATCATGACCCACTTCTTTGAGTCGCTGCATAGTATGTACGACAAGAGCTGGCGGTATCACTGGATTGGACAGGATTACCTTTCCCTGGAGTATGCGGTGATCGATGGAGAAATTCATTTTTATATGGTCGTGCCGCGAGATCTCATGGTGTTTTTGGAAAAACAGATTACGAGTTTTTATCCGGATTGCCATATCGAAAAGGTCACGGATTACAATATTTTCAAACCGAATTCGCAGGTCTATGGCTGCTATATGGAGCTTGAAAAAGATTTTCACCTCCCGATTAAAAATTATAATCGACTGAACTCCGATCCGCTCAATGCGATGGTGAATGCGCTGTCGAAATTTAGTCATGATGAGGGCGCGGCGATTCAGATTATCATCAAGCCGGTCAATCACCACTGGCAGCACAAGGGTCGTGAACTCGCGCAGGGAAAATATAAAGAAAAGTCACACTCCGGATTTGGTTGGTACAATCCCCTTGGATGGATTTCTAGCATTATTGATCTCTTGATGCACCCTAAAAAAGAGGAACATAAGCCAGAGGAGCAGCAGCGCGTGACCGCTACGATGGAAGAAGAGATCAAGGCGCTTGATGAAAAAAATTCCCATCCCGGTTTTGATACCGTGATTCGTGTCGTGTGCACGGCTCCGACTCTCAAAGATGCAAAACTCAATGTCGCGAATATTCATAAGGCTTTTGGTCAGTTTGATTCGTCGAATGGGAATGAATTTGAGTACTCCAAGTATCACTCCGTTGATAAACTCGTGAAGGATTTTATTTTCCGACGATTCCGAAGAAGCTGGTTGCGAAATCTTCTTATTTTACCAAGTTTGCGCCACATGATTTTTTCTTCAGAAGAGCTCGCCTCGCTCTATCATTTGCCAAGTATCCGATACAACATGAATCCGCATATCGTCTGGCAGAACTACAAGGTGGCTCCTGCGCCGCCGAATGTGCCGACGGAGGGAATTCTGCTCGGACACAATACCTACCGTGGTGTGACGAAGGAGGTGCGTATCAAGCGAGACGATCGATTCCGACACTTCTATGTCATCGGTCAGACGGGTACGGGTAAGTCTTCGATTCTCCAGGCGATGATCCGACAGGATCTCCGAAATGGTGACGGTATTGCCATTATCGATCCGCACGGAAGTTTGATTGAGGACATCATGCCGTTTATTCCGCGAGAGCGTGCGGATGATGTGATCTACTTCAACCCGGGTGATATGGACCGCCCGATGGGTCTGAATCTCCTCGAGGGTGATACCTGGGAAGAAAAAGAGCTTGTCTCGATGGAGGCGATGAACATTATGATCAAATTGTTCGGTGAAGAAATCTTTGGTCCGCGAATTCAGGATTACTTCCGAAACGGATGTCTTACGTTGATGTCTGATCCGGAGGGTGGTTCGATTACCGATATCGTGCGTCTGTTTACCGATGACGAGTATGCGGCCTATAAAACGGAAAAAGTGACGAACCCTATCGTGAAGTCGTTCTGGGATAATCAGATGGCGAAGACGGGTCAGCGTGAAAAGCAGGAGATGATCCCCTACTTGGCCGCGAAGTTTGGTCAGTTCGTGACGAACACGATGATGCGTAATATTATCGGTCAGGCGAAGTCGGCCTTCAATCTTGCGGACGTCATGGAGAATGGGAAAATTTTGCTCGTGAATCTTTCGAAGGGTGAAACCGGCGAAATGAACTCGAAGCTCCTTGGTTTGATTATGGTGTCGAAGATTCAGATGGCGGCGCTGTCGCGGCAAAAAATACTGAAGACCGGGAAAAAGCCTCGCGACTTTTTTCTGTACATCGATGAGTTCCAGAACTACGTCACCGACTCGATTGAAGTAATTCTCTCTGAGG
This sequence comes from uncultured Candidatus Peribacteria bacterium, assembly GCA_964358735.1. GTDB lineage: Bacteria > Patescibacteriota > Gracilibacteria > UBA1369 > UBA12463 > CALREA01. The sequence continues at coordinate 3,187 of CAYHPV010000027.1, forward strand.
CTCGAAAGTATCGTCTCGGTCTTGCGGTCGCCCACCAGTACCTGGCTCAGCTCGAAGATAAGGGTGGAGGGTTGAATAAAAAAGGTTCGAGTATCAAGGAGGCGATCTTTGGTAACGTCGGATCGATTCTCGCCTATAAAATTGGTGCGCAGGACGCTGAGTATATGATGAAGGAAATGGCGCCAGTATTTAGCGACCAGGACTTGGTGAATTTGGATAAATTTAAGGCAGTGATGAAATTGTCAATCGATACGCAGCCTTCGAGGCCGTTTAGTATCACTCCGTTGAATCCGTACCTGGAGGTCGGTGATAAGGCCGCCGCTGAGGCGTTTAAGCAGCTCTCACGTCTGAAGTATGGTCGCGATAAGGACTTCGTGGATCGTGAAATTATCCGACGTCTGGGTCTCTCGGGAAGTGGGTCTGGTGGCTCTGCGAAACTCCCCCCGCCCGCTGATCCGTTTGGGTTTTAGCGGTTTGCATATGGACAAGGAATTTGGACGTATCGCCATTCTTCAGCAGGAAAGTGATCCTCTTTTACAATTACGCTTTTTTCTTCTTTAGTGACTTTTCCATGCAATATCGTACAGTTTCCTTTCATTAAAAATGGGCAAATTACTCTTACTTGTCCACTACTTTCTTGCATGATCACGGTTACGCTTTTTCCCATTGATTGCATCCCTAATCTTTTACTTTCATCCTCTATCTCATCAGCATATCCCGGACATTGAAATTGGAGGAGTGACATATTTACTTGTTTAGGTGGTTAATGGCTGAATTTTACTATATATAAAAATGGTGTCAAGTTTGAAGCTGAAAGTATCCCCGGGGATACTTTTTGATTTTGAAATATTTTTGAATCAGTCAAGTCCACTATTTGAGGTGCAGTTTTTGACATGATCTTCACCCGTCTGCAACCTGAACTTTTTAGCTTTGTTTAGCTTTGTTTTTTGAATTCTGAAACCTTTTCTTTGGTTGTGCAATAGGATATAACCACCCTTGCCCTTCTTTTGTGGTATACTTGCTTGATATATAAACACAAAAAGGCTCGCCACTCTATGATTACTGCGCCACGAATATCACTGCTTTTGGTCTCAAGTTTGATTCTCGCTACGAGTTTTAATAGCCTGGTGGTTTTTGCGCAGGAGGAGGTGAGCGGAAGTGGGTCTGTGAGTGAGGCGAAAGAGGTGAGGGAGAAACCTTTGGAGAAGGTAGAGACGGTAGAAACGGTGAAGTTTCCGTTTAGCAAAACCTTTGATATTACCGCCTACTATTCTCCTATTCTTGGCCAGAATCGGTATGTGACCGGATCGTATGAGTCTGATATACGCCTCAATGGACGGGGCACGAATGGCGCGGATGGGACGCCGGTCTATCCGGGGATGATTGCGGCGCCGAAGATCTATGCGTTTGGTACGAAAATGCAGATTCCTGGTGTTGGAACGGTGGCGGTGCATGATCGCGGCGGTGCTATTCAGGCCGCTGGAAAAATTGGGAAGCATGATCGTCTCGACATTTGGATGGGCTATGGCGACAAGGGACTTTCGCGAGCACTTGGTTGGGGACGTCGCACCGTTTCCGTCACGGTGTATGGTATTGATTCTTCCATTGTGGAGCAGGTGACGCTTGCCAATTACGATGAACAGGAGCGCACGCAGGCACAGGCTCGACAGCGTGGTCTCGTTAAGCCTCCCCTCTTTCCTGAAGATGTCTGGTACCTGAGTCGAGGAGCTGATGTCGCGAAGTTGCAACGGGTCTTAAGTGGACTGGGATATTTCAAACCAGTGGTTGATGGATTCTATGGCGATGAGACTCGAGAGGCCGTACTTGCCTTCCAACGTGAACATGATTTGATTGATAGTGAAGACGAGCTTGGAGCAGGACATACCGGTCCTCAGACCCGAGTGCTTCTCGAAAAAGTTTTCTTTGAACGACGTAAAACAAAACTTCCGCTTACTCAGCTTGGTCGAGGTACGAAAGGAGATAATGTCCTTAAGTTGCAGCAGATTCTTCGATCGCTTGGGTATGATGTTGCTGTGACGGGTATCTATGATGATCAGACGGAGACCGCCGTTTTGAAGTTTCAACAGGATCAGAAGATTATTACGCAAAAGGGGCAACGCGGATCGGGATACTTCGGTCACAAAACAATGAGTCATCTGGAAAAACAGTACCTTGCTTCCACCTCAGAGTATGCTACTTCTGTGGTGATTGATATTCCGGAGTATCTTATTCAGGAGCTTGGGGCTCAGAGTAGCGGTGTCGCGGTGCGACAACTCCAGCAGGAGCTCAAGCGTCTCCACTACCTTCGCGTTGATCCTACCGGTTTCTATGGACCGGTGACGGCCCATGCGGTTTTTAAATTCAAACAGTCACAGGGATTTTTGGCGAGTGAAACCGATCCGGGTGCGACGACCTTTGATAGCTGGACACGCGGTCGCCTCAATAGCATTATTGCCGCACGTTTCCATACCACGCGCATGATGGCCAGTGCCAATCCTCAGATTCAGAGTACGTTGATTGCAAAAACTGACAAATAACAAACGCCTGTTTACCTGTTATATTTTTCTGAGGACATAAAATCTTTGGCCGTCCAGATTTCCTCTTCGAGCATATATATCGCGAGCTCGATTTTTTTGACATGCTCCGATTTTACTTTTCCTCCGCCGTAGCGCCTCCATCCTTCTTCGAGTCGCGTGGTCAATGGCACGATTTTTGTGTGGGCGACCCGTTTGTCCGCGTAGTAGACGACTTTTTCTTCGAGGGATCTGAGTGGATGCGTCTCTGAAATCACCGCGTCGAAACGTTGTGAGAGGATGGCTTTTGCGAGTTTTCTCTGTCCGTGTTTTTTGAGAATATCCGATGTCGCAGCGACGTCATCTCCGTTATATTTTTCTCTCCACTCCTCCCAGAACTTGATGTCTTTTTTCGCTGGAGGCCTGGTAAATGTTTTTGGGTCGTAGGTTTGGAATGATATGGCTTTCATGAGGTCATGAACGAGCGAGAGCCAGTGTACGAGATCCTCATCAATTTTTATGCCATTTTCCGCGATGCTTGCCGCGAGTATGCCTGCTACTCCATCAACCTTCTCCATGTGTTTTTGGACATGTTTTGGTGTTCGATATTCTTTGTACAGTGCGTTAAGCATTTCCCATTCCATGGTGTTCGATGGTTATGTGTCTTTCTTCTTTTTGAGATTTGGTTATTTTTACGTCGGTTCTTTTTGATGGGAGATTTTTTCCTAGATGTTCTGACCACTCAATGATCATGAGGTCCGGTTTTTGCTCGAGCATTTCTTCGAGCAGTGCATTCGCAGAATGCACTTTCCCCTCCAAACGATAAAGATCCACATGAAAAATCGTCTGAGTCGATGTTCGATACTCCCGTATATAGGTATAGGTCGGACTTTTGATGCTCAGTTCTGCAATACCGAGCGAGAGTGAAAGGCCTTTGGTGAAGGTTGTTTTTCCGGCTCCAAGCTGACCATAGAGACAAATTACTCCTTTATGGTTTATTTCTTTAAGCAGTTCTGAAGCTAATTCCAGGGTTTCTTGACGATTTTTGGTGATATGACGTCTCATTTGAGTTTTTTTGCTAAAGCTGGTATAATCATACGATACATTCAAACATACACACAAATGCAAAATACACTCGGTGGTAACGACGATATTCTCATTCAGAGTCCTATCCATCAACTTGAGGGGCGACGTCGTCGACGTCATCAGGCTGCGTGGGCCGGACTTTCCCTTCTTATGATTGGGTCACTCCTCGCGGTACACTTCCAGGGATTTCAGGGTTTGACTGCCAGCATTCTTCCTACTAAGCAGGCTCCGGCATTTGATGGAACGGTCTATCCCGTGGAAAAGACCCCGAACTGGGTTGCTCTTAAGAGTGAGGAGTACAAATACAACTATGAACAGATCGCGAGTGAAAAACTTACGGAGATGCCGATCTATAACGCCGGTAATCTTGCACGAGGCGTGGAGACTCTGAAATGGGGCAACAGTGCCGATGACGCTATTCGAAATCAGAAGATCACCTACTCGGTTCCGTACATGGGCAGCTATCGACTCAATGGTAAAGAACATGATGGCAGCCACCTTGCTATTGATATCAAGGTTCCACGCAACACGCCGGTTCGTGCGATCGCCAATGGTGTGGTTACCAAGATCAGTAATGCGACCGCCGGTTTTGGAAAACATATTGTCATTCAGCATACCGATGTTCCCTCTCTCGAAAATTCATCGGTGAAGACGACGTATTATTCTTCCTACAGTCATCTTGGAACGATTGTTGCCATTGAAGGTGATGTGGTTCTTCGAGGTCAGAATATCGCGCTCTCCGGCGAGACCGGTTTTGCGACGACGCCGCACATTCACTTTCAGCTCGATCGAGACGATGCTCCTTGGCATCCTTTCTGGGCGTTTACCTTCCAGGAACAAGCAGCGGCTGGTTTGGATTTTGTCGGTGCGATCAATGCCGGACTTGGAAAAGAAAAAGCTCTTCAGTATACGTTGAATCCCATGAGTTTTATTCAGGCGCATTTGAACACGACACCGCAGGTGTCCGTACCCGTTCCCGTCCCTCCCGCTCCCGCACCCGTACCCGTTGCTCCCCCTGTTGAACCACCTGTAACGCACTCACCGATCGTCGAGCCAGCTCCAACCCTTCCTGCTCCTCCCGTAACTCCTCCAACTCCGGCTGTACCCATATTTTCTTTCACCCAAAAATCATCCTACCAACTTGGCGAAGAGGTTCGAGTCACGATCCAGGTTCGGGATACGCAAGGCGTGGCTCTCTCTACTCTTTCCGAGCCGGCACTCATTCTCTTGAGTGGTGATGTCGGAACGCTTTCTCTCGCCTCTATCAACTCGAGCGACCTTCGAGATGGACAGCTCACGCTCCAGATTCAGGCGCCAAAAGTCGGTCAGGGTCAGGTGACGATTGTGTATCAGGGTATTCAGACCAAGTCCGCACCGTTTGATGTTGTCAGTCCCGTGGTTGTGACACCCGCTCCGACTCCTGCTCCTGTACCGCAAGAAGTCAAGCCTGTCGCGGTCAATCGACCAACGCTCTTTGCCGATGTTCTCGGGGTGAGTCCTTTTTATGACGCGATTAAGTACGTGAAACAAAAAGATATTTTTGATGGATACCGTGATGGAAATTTCAAACCTGATCAGGTGATTTCGAGAGTTGAGGTATTGAAGGTTGCGCTGAAGTCTTCCAATCGACCCCTCCTTCCTACTCAAGGAGCTCTGAGTTACCAGGATATCGATCCGGATGCTTGGTATATTCCCTATATTGCGACGGCCCAACTCAATGGTATTACTCAGGGCTATATCGGTGGATACTTTAAACCAAACCAGAATGTCACTCGCGCGGAGTTTCTGAAAATTTTCCTTCTCGCAACACCGGTTTCGATTGAGCCTACGGTGAATGAGACACCCTATAGTGATATTGAAAAAGATGACTGGTATGCGGTCTTTGCCCAGTATGCCAAACAAAAAAATCTTCTCCCAAATACGGAAGGTGGATTCAAACCGAATGAGGAAATTACCCGCGCTGAAGTTGCTGAAATTATCTATCGAATGCTGCTTGTCATGAAGAGCGGATCGAGTGCGTATACGGCTGCTTTGGCGAGTAATTAACTGGTATCCCCAGCAGGAATCGAACCTACATCTTCGCCTTAGAAGGGCGCTGCTCTATCCATTGAGCTATGGGGACAAATTTGCGGTGCTATTGTATGCAAATTTCCTTATATATGCTAGTAATAAGGTATGCACCTTCGACCGAATGAGGCTATTGCGGCCACCTATCACCACCATTACTTTCCTTTTGTTCTTACTGTGGTCAAGATTTTGGCGGCGAGCGTGCCGTTTTATTTCCTTCTTTTTGCCATTGAAACGAGTCTTTCTTCTCTTCAGTTTTCTATCACCTTTTTTTGCATCACCTTTCTTTTTGTGCTTGTTTTTCTCTACAGCTCTTTCATCTACTGGATGGATCGGCTTATCATCACGAATTTTCGCGTTGTCTTTATCAACTGGAAACTCCTGAATGTGAGTGAGGAGCATGAGACCGAGCTGAAGGATATTCAAGATATTCGTATTGCGGAGAAAGGCGTTCTCTCTTTCATACCGTTTCTCAATTACGGAAGTCTCTCGATTCTTACCGCGGCGGCCAAAGTCTCCGTCTATTTTACGCAGGCACCCGCCCCTGATCGGATCAAGCGATTTATTTTTTCGGTCAAGTGAAGTGTGGTAGAGTGTGGCCATGATTAAGAGAGATCCCCAGTTTTCTTCACTCATTTCAGACGCTGCTCCTGACTCTATTCTCGTTCCTCGTCTTGAGGAGGAGCCTGCTGCCGTGCAGTTTGAAAATACGCTGCGGCCAAAGGTTTTGGGTGAGTACATCGGACAGTCGCTGATTAAAAAAAATCTGATGATCGGTATACAGGCTGCCAAGAGTCGCGGTGAACCGCTTGAGCATGTTCTTCTCTATGGTCCGCCCGGTCTTGGAAAGACGACCCTGGCCTCGATTCTCGCTCAAGAGATGGGTACGAATATCAAAATTACCTCCGGTCCCGCTCTCGAAAAACAGGGAGATATCGCCTCTATTCTCACGAATATGAAGGATTTTGAGATTCTTTTTATTGATGAGATTCACCGACTGAGGCCGGTGGTGGAGGAGGTTCTCTATACGGCGATGGAAGATTACTGTCTCGATCTTATGATTGGCAAGGGGCCTTCGGCGAGGTCCATGCGCCTGAGTCTTCCTCGATTTACGCTCGTGGGGGCGACGACGAAACTGAATATGCTCTCTTCCCCTTTGCGTTCGCGATTCGGTCATGTTTTTAAATTTGAGCTCTATGGCTTTGAGGATATTCAAGATATTCTCTATCGATCATCTCGCATTCTTGGCTGTGAACTCACGGATGAGGCGGCTGAGCTGCTTGCCCATAGCTCCAGACAGACGCCGCGTGTCGCCAATAGGCTCCTTCGTCGGGTTCGAGATTTTGCCGCACACCGTGGTGTCGAAACTATTACGGCGGAGTTGGTTGGCGAGACCTTGCAAACCCTTGGTGTTGATCCGGTGGGTCTCGATCGCACGGATATCGACCTCCTGAAAATTATTATTGAAAAATTTCAGGGTGGACCTTTTGGCTTGAGCACCCTTTCCGCGGCTCTTTCCGAAGAACAGGAGACGATTGAAGATATTTATGAGCCCTACTTGCTGCAACTTGGTTTTCTT
>CAYHPV010000028.1:0-9793 GCA_964358735.1 uncultured Candidatus Peribacteria bacterium
GATAAGCGCATCGTGAAGGTCGATGACTCGAGTATTGCGTACCGAATCTTTGATGTGGATTTGAAAACAAAAAAAATAAAGGTGACGACGACTCTGAAGGGGCTTGAGGAGTACGATATCAATCCGTCTCGTGAAAATGGCGAGCGACTGATTCAGAAAATAAAGGATCATATCGTCGGACGAAAGATCGCCGATGCGAAAGAATATATTTTGAATCTTCCTGAGGTGGCTGCGGTCGATATCAAAAACTGGCCGGTGTGGGCACCGACGATTCCCGGCATTCCTGACAATATTACGGTCGAGATTGTCCGCGCGAACTAGATTTGGTATACTTCGGGTGTTTCGTTTGTTTTTTACTTTCTCTTTTCACCTCCTCACCTCTCCATCCATGATCTCACTCCGCTCTTTCTTCGCTTACGCCAGCGCCTTCGTCCTCGGTGCTGTTTTTATCTTGAGCACCGGCTCCACCTTTGCCGGTACCAATCCCCCTTTCGTGAATCCCCCATCGGGCAGCGTCAATCCGAGCTTTATGAGTATCGAGTCGGCCAAAGATATCACTGTGGGTGAGAATTTGAAAGTCGGCAACAGCATCCAGCCAAAAGGTGGAGGTACCACCCTACTTCTCGACGCCGCCAATGTCGCGATCAAAAATAACTTTGAGGCGAAGGGGAGTGCGGTCGTCAAAGATCTTACGGCAAAGAATGGTATTACTTCATCAGCGTTCAATCTCGCAACCTTCAATCCCGATGGTAGTATTTCAAAAACATTCAATGGATTACTCGCTGAAGCTCCTGTTGGAAAACCTGAGCTCCTTACACTCAAAAGTGCCGGCGCCGTTCGTATTCAGAATATGACGGTCTTACCCGAAAAAGACGATCCAAATACCGCTACCATTTCCGGACCTACGAATCTTAGTCTTGATTTTTTCAATGTTAATGCGGTGAAAGACGTGAATGTAAAAGGTACCCTTAAGGCTGGTAATATAACCTCCAATACTGCTAGTATTAAGGAGTCTATCATTGATAAGCTAACCGTTAGTGAAGATTTTATGGCGAATAAAAGTTTTACCCTTTTCAAAAATGGCTTGGTCAATGGAGATTTTGATATCAATGGAAGTTCTATTATTGGAAAAGATCTTAAGGTTCTCGGATCTCTTGATGTTGGAAAAGATTTTACCAGTGGGGGCAAAAAATTTCTTCTTGATACTCCGAATGTTTCGCTCAAGGGAGATTTAAGTTCTAAAAATATCACGGCAACCGAGATGATTGATGCAAAAAATTTGAGTGTTTCTGGTGCTGCTTATTTTCAAAATAAGGTCACGCTGAATGCTTCCATCAAGCCGGGGGAACCAATCTTGAATGTTCTTGGGAATACTACGGTGAAGGGCACTATTAAGTCAGAAGGCGCCATTCAATCTGGGGATATGTTTTATGCTCCTACTGTTTTTGGTGCTGACCTTGGATTATTCCCAAAAAGTCTCGTCGCTGGACATGTGCAGGCGAATTCCATTGGTGAGTGGAAGCTGGAGGAAGGCGTAAAATCGTATGATTATGGACTGTTTGCCAAAAAAAATTCCTATCCCTTTGATGTCAAGTGTTCAAGTGGCTATATTCCTGTTTCGTGCCAAGGAGGATTTAAGGGTGCGGCTCCTGAGGATGCCAAGGGGCAGAGATTCTATGCCAATGGCCCCTATGTAACTAAGAATGGATGTGAAATGACGGTGTTTAGAAAAAATAATGCGTCCTTTGATGGCAATATTATGTTTATAATCCAGGCACTCTGTTTCAATCCGTCAAAAGAAAAGTAGGATTAATTGCTGTAGCTATCTTCGCAGATCTTTCTAAAGTCGATATTGAGGGACTTGCAGTTTTCGATGTTTCCACTTTTTTCTGCCTCGAGGAGATCCTGAAATTCTGATTTTGATGACATGGTAATTGCCTGCTTCTCTCCTGTGGTTGCATTTTTCATCCCTTCACTAAGAGTCGGTATTGTTGGTACTTTCACTTCACTCTGCTCGGCGCTTGCCTGCTGAACGGTTTCCTGCGGAATATTTTTTTGCTCTTCTTGTGTCACCTCAATCGTTTTTTGCTGATTCAATAAAGAACAACCGGATACCGTGAGCAAGACTGGAATCGTAACATAGAGAAAAGTGTACTTCATGTGAGGGTGGTGAGGAGTTAGAGAGAAGGATGATTACAGTCCTAATTGCTTGCGGATTTCTTCGGCTTTTTTGGCGTCTTCGCCGGCTTTGGATTGTTGTTCGAATTCGCCTTCGAGGTCCATCCACTCTTCGAAGTGTTTTTGGGCGAGTTTTTCGAGCTGGTCGATGTGTTTTTTGGAGAGTTGGGCGAATTTTTCGCGCTCTTCTTCGAAGATGCGGATGAGTTCGTCGATTTGGGACTGTTTTAATTTTGGAACTGATTCGACAATTTTCTTTTTCTCATCGCGAGTGAGCGAGATGGAACCGGCGAGCATGTGAAGAAAATACTGTTCATCGAAGTTCAGCTCGTGGGGAGGAATTTTTACCTTGAGGATGGCTGGAAGTTTTTCACCAATTTTGAAATTTGCCGGAGTTTCATCTTCTACTGGGGGTGGGGGTGGAGTGTATCCGCCTGGTGGTTGACTTCCTGGGGGTGCGTAGCCGCCCTGTCCTGGTGGTGGGGCGTAGCCTCCCGGGGGAGCGCCCCCAAGGGGTACTCCTGCTGGAGCATACCCGCCTGGAGGTGCGCCCCCAAGGGACACTCCTCCTGGAGCGTAACCGCCTGCTGGCTGTGGATAGTAGGGATCATACCCACCTGCCTGTGGAGGTGGTGGTGCGTAACCACCATATTGCTGGGGTGGGGCTGGTGGATATGGAGCATATCCTGACTGAGGTGGATAGTATGAAGGTTGTTGCTGTGCGTATCCGCCCTGTATTGGAGGATAGGCATCTTGAAAAGGCGCGGCTTGATCGTAGGGCGGTGGGACCGGAGGAGTTGGTGGTGTTGGGGGCTGGGGTACGGGAACAGGAGGCGTAGGCGGATTTGGAGGAGTTGGTGGATTTGTCCCATCCCCTGTTCCTGCCTGTCCTTGCTGTCCAGCTGAAGCTTGGCCGAATTGGTCGTCTTGAGGATCTGCCATATCGGGAGTATTGTAAAAGGCTTACCGGTTTATGGCAAGCCTTTTGTATATCTTTTTTCACTTCACTCTTCCGACTATTTTGCTTGTTGCATCATAGTTTTGTATCCTGGCATCATTTTGAAACTTCCCTTTGCACTGATGTGGCCAAATCTGAGGCAGACCATCATGGAAACCATGATAATAAACATCGCGATGGCTGCGGTCACAATATCGGTCTTGTAGACCGTGGCAATGGCCCGAAGTAAGATCGAGATGGAGATCAGGACGGTGAGAACCACTCCTATCGCGACGAGACCGAGGCCGACTTCTGGAATGGCTCCAAGAATAATCAAAATGAGTGCGTACACTGCTGGAATGAATGTCACGGTGGTGACAATTTTGAATGCGTCACTGTAGGCGCCTTTGTCGGTAAAAATTTTCATGACGAGGTGGAGCATGAAGGCACGAATGAGATTGGCGACATAGATTCCGACGAGAAGAAGGAGGAAAAGTTGGACTGAGCTCAGTTCTGCGAGGACCGGAAATGAGATCGTTGGCCAGCTCGCCCAACCCGGACGTGACTCAAGAACGAGCGTGATGGCGAGAGCGCCGAGTGCTGATGCGACGAGGCACATCACGGCGAATGCCCGAGTCGATCCTTTTTTGATGGCATCGATCGCCTCGAAAGGCTGAAAGAATATATGGTACATGAGTGAGAGGGTAAGGAATAAGAGGGAGGATTTTTTTAGAAAAAACTTTTTAGAAAAGTCCGAAGACGGTTTTGTCGAGGGCGATTTTTCCGGCACCGGCGATAAAGATCATGATGCATCCGGCGAGAATCATGAGATCAAACTCCCATCCGGTTTTATCGTGTGCCGTAAAAGGAATTTGCCACTTCCAAATTTTCATGTAGATCGCGCCCACCATGATGATGCCGAGAATTCCTGCGGCGGCTTGAGTGATAATTCCCGCGAGAAGCGCGAGCGATCCAAAAAACTCCAGCCAGCCAAGAAAGGTAAAAAACCATCCACTTGAGGTCATTCCTGAGCTTTCTGCCACTTTTTTTCCATGCTGAATTTTCCAGATTCCGTGTACGAGAAAAATCAGGGCGACCGTGACTCTCAGGACGAAGAGTCCGATGTCGGTGTAGCTGTGGAGGGTGGCGAATTGTTCCATGGGTGGTGTGTGAGTGTTGTCCCGATGCTATGAGTTTGTTATACCCTTCTTTGTATTGTTTGGCAAATAGTCGTGCATTTTGTCATCGATGTTTTTAGGTCTTCGATTCGATTGTTACTTTTTCCATCACATCGCCGGCACGAATTTTTTGTACGACGTCCAGACCTTTCGTGACTTTTCCAAAGATCGTATAGGCGGGAGGCAGTGGCGTATCGCCCAACATGATGAAGAACTGAGAGCCGTTGGTATCCGGTCCAGCGTTGGCCATGGCGACGATACCCTCGGTGTATTGTTTTGTAACTTTTTCATCGACAAACTTGTATCCCGGACCGCCGGTTCCATTTCCAGATGGATCGCCACCCTGAATCACAAATCCTGGCTCGTAGCGATGAAATTTCAGCCCATTGTAGTATTTTTCTTCCGTGAGATAGACGAAGTTGCTCACCGTTTTTGGGGCGTCTTCCGGATAAAACTCGAAGACGATGGTTCCTTTTTTCGTTTTGATGGTTGCCTGTTTCTTGGAAATTTTTTCAGATGAAAGTATTCCTGGAAAATGGTACTTCGAGGTTGGGTCGGTCTGGATGCTGTCGGGCGGGAGCTCGGTGGGAGCTGGTGTTGATGTGGCGGTGGTATTGGTGTTGCTGGCGGTGGTGTCCATGGTTTTTGGGGATGAAGTGTTACGGAATTTTGCGATCGCAAACATGGCGATGGTTATCAGGATAATTCCCAGAATAGAGAGGAGGGTTCTTTGCGTTTGAGACATGGGTGTGTGCTTTATAGGTGATAAAAATACGGCAGGAGTATAGCAGAGGCATTGACCGATTTGCAACTCCGTGTTACCTTCGGTAGCGCTTGTTTGGATTTTTGACATGCACAGTTAGCTCAGTTGGTAGAGCGTCTCGTTGACGTCGAGAAGGTCAGAGGTTCGAATCCTCTACTGTGCACCATAGAAAAATACGAAGTATTTTTCCTTGTACCCGTTTTCGCATTTTCATTTTCGCATTTTCATCTTTTTTTCAGAACTCCGTAATATTCCTGTAAGAAGTGAGGAGTAGGATGAGGAGTATGAAACCTTTTGATTTCTTTTTTCCACCAGAGTGCGTCGCGTGTGGCTTGCGGGGAATGTGGCTCTGTGATTGCTGCTGGTTGACGCTTAAGCCCACAATTTTGAAGGATGATCGTTTTATGATTCTCCCGGATCCCTACCGAGGCGAGAGGCTCGAACTTATTACCACGTGCCAGCCCAGTGTCATTTTGCAGCGGGTTATTCATGAGTTCAAGTATACCTACCATGAGGATTTTTACGTGTTGCTTGGCGAACTCATCGCGGCCCGGTTACAAAATTTTTGTCATGCTATCTCGGAAAAATTTTCCTCTGATCAGATGTGTCTCGCACCCGTTCCCCTGCATGAGTCTCGTGAGAAGATGCGAGGTTTCAATCAGAGTGAGCTCCTGAGTCAGTACATTTCTGATCGACTCGGTTGGCCGGTGTGGAAAGGGTTGGTTCGCATGCGTGCCACAGCGGCACAGGCGACATTGAGTCGTCAGGGGCGGCTCTCTAATATTGAGGATGCTTTTGGAGTTTGTGTGGCGTGCCCGATTCCTGAGATTGTCTTCATCGTCGATGATGTGGTGACGACGGGTGCGACCTTTTCCGAGTGTCGGCGGGTTTTACAGGAGGCCGGTGTGAAGGAAATTTATGGCATCGTTCTCTCGCATGGATTATAGTGGGTGCATGATTCTTGGGATTGATGCGTCGAGAATGGGTCGTGCGGGTGGAACTGGCGTCGAGGTCTACTCGACGGCGATTATTCGTTCGCTTCTTAAAGAAATACAGATTTCCCGAGGTACCTGTTTTCGCCAGGTGGTGCTCTATACTCCTCGGTTGCTTTCTGATGAGGTGCTTGGGGGAAGGTACCCCTTTGTGGAGCAAAAAGTCATGGTTTTTCCGCGTCTGTGGACACAGGTGAGGCTTTCTTCCGCGATGATTTCGGAGCCGCCGGATCTTCTTTTTATTCCTTCGCATGTGTTACCAATCGTGCATCCTGGAAAAAGTGTCGTGACGATTCATGATGTCGCGTTTATGAAATTTCCTTCTGCCTATCCACGTATGCGACGCTGGTATCTCTGGTGGAGCACCTGGCTCGCGGTTCGTGAGGCTTCGGCGATTATCGTGCCGAGCGAGGCGGTGAGAGGCGATCTCGTTCGATTTTTTTCGTGTGATGCGCGGAAAATTTCAGTGATTCATCATGGGTTTGATGGGCGATCTTCTGATGATTCTTTGGGTGCTGCTTCTGATGGTCGCATCTTGGAGATGTTTGGACTTGATGATGAGACTCCTTTTATATTGTATGTGGGACGCCTCGAGGAGAAAAAAAATCTCGTTCGTACCGTGGAGGCTTTTTTGAAATTTCGCGAAAAGCATCCTACGTGGAAGCTTGTTCTTGCGGGGATGCGGGGATACGGTTTTGAACATATTTTCCGTGTGGTCGAGCATGCTGATGCCTGGAGCTCTGTGGTGATGCCCGGATATGTGACGGATGCGGAGCGTTGTGCCCTCTATGAGCGATGTCGATTTGTGACCTTTGTCTCGCTGGATGAAGGATTTGGATTTCCGATTTTAGAGGCGGCCTCTTTTGGAAAATCTGTGCTGATGAGTGACATTCCGGTGATGCGGGAAATTACTGGTGGCGATGGGGTGTTTGTGGAGCCGCTTGATGTTGAGGGTATTGCTGAAGGCATGCGTCAACTTTCGACGTCTCGCCCTGATATCAAAGCCCTTGAGAGATTGTGTGGCAAGTACTCTTGGGAAGAAGCTGGTAAGGTTACCCTGCGCGTCCTCACGAATGCTGTATAATGAGTGCATGGACAATCAAAAAATCGCTGATGTTTTTTCTGAGATTGGTGACATTCTGGATATTCAGGGCGTGGATTTTTTTCGGGTCAATGCGTATCGGCGCGCGGCCCAGACTATTGCCCATATTCCGTACACCCTCGGTGATGAGTATTTGAAAACAGGAACCTTTGAAAAAATTCCCGGTATCGGCGTAGAGCTGAGTAAAAAAATTATTGAACTCATTACGACGGGTCGGTCGCTGTACCATGATGAACTCGTGGCGAGTGTTCCGAAAGGGCTCCTCGAGATGCTTCGAGTGCGCACCGTCGGGCCGAAAAAGGTGAAGTTATTTTTTGGAACTCTGGGTATTGAAAATCTCAAGCAGCTCAAAAAAGCGGCATTAGCTGGGCGTTTACGAGGGTTGCCGAAGATGGGCGAAAAAAGCGAGGCCGAGATTCTTAAGGCGATCGAGGAGTATGAAACGATGCCCCACGGACGAAGACTTTTTCATGAGGCGTTTCTGGAGGCGAAACGGCTGGTTGCCTATATTGGGAAGTTTCCTGCTGTTTCCCAGGTGCAGTACGCGGGAAGTTTACGACGAGGTGTTGAGACGATTGGAGATATCGATATTTTGTGTGCACCGAAAAAAATGAGCGGGCGTATTGTCTCGGATATTATGGATTATTATGCGCAGTATCCCGAGATTTCTCTGGTGATGAATCGTGGCGAGACGAAGTCTTCGGTCCTTTTGAAAACCGGCATTCAGGTGGATCTTCGCGTGGTGGATTCGCAGATTTTTGGGGCGGCACTTCACTATTTTACCGGCTCCAAGCAGCACAATATTCGAGTTCGTGATCGGGCAAAACAGAAGGGCCTCAAGGTGAGCGAGTATGGGGTTTTCAAAATTTCCGGTAAAAAAGAGACGCTGATTGGCGGTGCGACAGAGGAAGAGATTTTTCGTGCGGTTGGTTTGCCGTATATCATTCCTGAGATGCGAGAGGATCGCGGTGAGGTTGCATATGGCTTGAAACATGGCAAGATGCCTGATGTTATTGATCTCGATGATCTGCGCAGCGATCTCCATACTCACTCGACATGGAGTGATGGATCTGAAGATATCGAGACATTGGCCAGTGTGTATAAAAAAGCAGGATTTGAGTATATGGCGCTCACCGATCACTCAAAAATGGTGGGTGTGACCGGCGGTATGAGTGATGCACGTGTTGTCGAACAGTGGAAAGAGATTGATGCCGTGCAGAAAAAACTCGGTACGTTTCGAATTCTCAAGGGCAGTGAGGTGGATATTCTCAAAGATGGATCGCTCGATTTTTCTGAGAGTGTTTTGAAAAAATTGGAGGTTATTTGTGCCTCGACGCATCTGTATCATGGTCTCTCTGAAAGCGATCAGACCAAGCGAATTTTGCGGGCGGTCTCGTCGGGATATGTCAAGATTCTCAGCCATCCCATGGGCAGACTCATCAATCAGCGTAAGGCTATTTCTTTTGATATGGAGGCCGTTTTCCAGGCGTGCGCCGACTATCATGTGGCGCTTGAGATCAACGCCAGTCCGGAGCGCATGGATCTGGATGATACCCATGTCCGTCTCGCCAAAACGTTTGGATGCCGGTTTGCCATTAATTCTGACGCGCATCACTCCTCCCACTTGAGTTATCTTCAATATGGCGTGATGACGGCCCGCCGCGCGTGGCTCGACAAAAAAGATGTCATCAATACGATGACGCTCAAGGAACTTTTGAAGTACTGGAAGTTGAGATGAGAGTAATTTTCAGATTTTTATGCCGCCTGAGAATCTGAACCTCCACCAAAAAGCTGTGCGGCCATCTGCGCGCGTTTTCGCATCGCTCCGTTTCTGTCGCGTGGACGCTCGATGTCTCTTGAAAAAATCGCGGCGAGTTCGCTTACTGATGCGCCTGATTCCGCGCGTTCCCGCAATGTGCTTCCCATTTTTCCCAGCACTTCTCGCTCGAGAATCGTTCGAATATTGGTCCGCGCATCGGCGCGTTCTTCGACCGACATGTCATGTCCGCCGCCGCGGTCGTGGAGCTGAAAGAGGCCGACCGAGTGACCACTGTCGCCCATGGCTTCCGGATTCAACTCTGACTCGGCTTTTGCATTTACCACTGCAGCAGCGGCAACCGAACGTGACAGTCCGGCTGCGAGAAATTCTTCTTCGATCATCGCGGCCATCTCGCGCTGTGAGCCATTCAAGCCATCGATCTGATCGACAATACTTCTGGACTCATCGATCTGAATGTTCGCGTACTCTGCTTTTTCTTGCTCAGGGGCGCTTCCGTCAGGTTTTACAATTCGGGTGACTGGATTTTCTTTGAGATTTTTTTTGTGAACCCTTATTCCTTTGCCGACGTATCCACTCGCCATCTCTGCCTCTCCTGTTTCGGGATCGTAGCTCAAGACGAGGGCGGCGTGGAGCCCTTTCCAGGCGGTGTTTCCGTCGGAGTGGTAGTTGTTGTACCAGATCCAGTCGCCGGGCTTGATGTTTCTCATCATCGCTTCGTCGGCGTGATGTTCGCCACAGTCGAGTCCCTCATAATTAAAATCCTTGTAAATTTGAAGACAGCTAAAACCAGCTATTCGATAGAATACTTAGATGATCTGGCCACAGTTTCTGGTTTCATCATTTGGATTCTGAAGTTTTTCTTT
>CAYHPV010000029.1:0-9663 GCA_964358735.1 uncultured Candidatus Peribacteria bacterium
GCAAGTTTGGGAATATCTGCAAAATAATTTTTAGAAATTTTTTACCTATGAATACTGACGCACGAACACAGATCACACAGATCGTAGAATCTCTTGTCTCCAAAGACTGGGTCACGACGAGCGACGTTATCACGCTGCGAAGTTTTGTGTATGCGCCGGAGGAAAAATTGAATGAGATTTTGGTGATGCTTGGTGAATTACAGGCGAGTCTTGGCGAGATAGAGGCGCAGTACGCGCTCAAAGAACGTGAACTTTTTGATGAGTACCTGCCGAAAGTGAAAGATATCCAGCACAAGGTGGAAAAGTTGGATTTGGCTGTACGAGAAGAAATTTCCGATACCGATGAATCCGCTCATGAAGAGGAACTCCTTAATAATCTTACCAACCTATAAATATGAAATTACTACGCTGCCATTTCAATAAAAATTCTTTTTCTTTCACCGGGAGCCGATTTATCTATACTGAAGCTCCAAAGGATGCGTTGAAAGATATTGAATCTCTTGAAAAAGATAAAGACAAACCACTTGAAAAACGCGAATTATCGAAGGAAAAAATTGATCAAGCAGTTGAAAAAGCCCGTGCCACGTTAATGGCAATGAGCGTTTCATTGGCCAGTGAACGTCAAAAAGCTGCAGGTGAAAATATCGAGCAATTCAAGGCTCGCGAAAAAGCTATTTTGGCTATTGAAAACCAGCTTCCAGATCTTGAAAGAAAACTTACTGCGGATTTAAACGCTCTAAAAGATGGAAAAGACAAGGCTCAAAAACAAGCTGCTGAAAAATTATTTTCAAATGGCGTGGTTGATGGAAATGCAGCAATAAAAGATTTACTTGATAAGTGGGATATCCCGTATAATACCGGAGCGAACGGCGGTGAAGCACAACGTGCTACCCTTGGTTACTATAGAGCTATGGCGGCATTGGGAAAATTATCTGATGCGGAATATGCTCTTAATCGCGCCCATAATACAGGTGGAACAAGTTTTCTTGGTATCGAGAACGATTATATTGACACTAAATCACTTCTTCCTGCTACTGGTCTCGGAAAAGATGAAAAAATGGATGATAATCTCAATGTGTTGGGTACTGATTTGACTCTTATTTATCCCATTGAGCATCGATTTTATTTTGCTACGCTTCTAAAAAATGCTCCTAAAGTTTTTAATAATGATGCATCAAAAATTACTGAATACAAACAATACGTCACCAATCAACTCATTAAGCTTTCTGGGCAACTAAAGGTTAATACGAGCAATTTTCACAAAACATTGCGTTTGGATGAAAAAACTGTATTTGAAAATAGAGAAAGAACTCTCCTGACCGATAATATTGATACTCCTGAAAACTGGAATTCTCCGGGTAAAACAACTCCATCTGCTGCGGCGCCTGAGATTAAACCAGCAATTACTGAAGGGGCTGGAAAGGCTCCAATGGTGGTGCCTGCGACTGGTGGAGGCGGAGCCGCTGTACCTCCGAGTGCACCTGTGACGGCCGGAGAATATGAGGCTAATTTCGTTGGACCATTACTAAAAGGTGCGACACGGGCAAAAGTACCAGAAAAACCGGTGGAACTTCCAAATGAAAATCTTAAGAGAGAGGACTACGCTAAGCATCTTGGAAATTATATTGATCGATTGAGGTTGCTTCTACCGGTTACGTCAGACAAAAAAGGTGCAGAAAAATTTATTGCCGATGTTGAAGTTGAGATGAAGGCGGCGGCGGATGCATCAGGAAAATATAGTCCGGAGAATATTCGAAAGCGTGTCGCCTATTTGCAGACTATGGGTAGTAATAGCTTGAAGACTTATGGAACGATGCTGCTAAAATATGCTGCGAAGTATCCAACGCTTGCGGAGGGTATGACTCAACATGCTGAGCGTTTTGAGAAGCTTGCCGGTCCTGGTCAGTCATTCGCTACGGTGAATCCGACGGAACTTTCAAATCTGGTTACCTATTACAAGACGCAGATGGATAATATTGGAAAGTTTGAGAAAGACGGGGCTACTGTGCCTGGTGGTGGGGGAACTGGTGCAGGTGGTTTGCCTGAAGGTGGAGGAGGTGGTAAAGCTGGTGGTGGTGGCGTAGAGCGTGGACGCGTAAGTCGTGAGGTGACGCCGGAGCGGGCGAGAAATTTGACTATGGATTTTCTCAATAGGCAAGACCTTGATCTCACTGAGTTTGGTAAACTTATCAAAGTGGAAAATTTTATTGGGGTCGGAAATCGAGCTCCATCAGAAAAAGTGGTTGCCGGTATTAAGAATCTTCAAAAAGAAATTGGCGTGAAGGACGATGGTATTTTTGGGCCGGCGAGTTTGGCCGCATTGAAAGCGAAAAAACCTGCTGATTGGGAGAAGCTGACGGGGAAGAAAGTTGAGGAAAAAAAGGAGGATGAGAAAAAGCCTGAAGAAAAGAAAGATGAGAAGGCTCCTGAAAAAATTCCAACTATGGCGGAATTTTTGGCTGACGTGAAGAGTAATGCTCCTACCCTTACTGAAGGGCAAAAAGGAAAATATGTCCATATTACCGGTACGGGTGATAATCTTACTATCGTTTTTCAACCCGCGCTGATTGATACGGTCGCAAAAATTGAAACTACTGATTTATTGGGAGGACGCGGAGTCGGAAAAGCGGACTGGAAACTTGCGGATCTCGTGAAAATTCCACAAGACGTGACTGGAGTGAAAGTTGGTGATGATATCTATAATCGAAATGAAAATGATGCGTTTCTCAAATCTGATGGATCATCTTCTATCATTATTCATAGTGGTAAAACTCTCTCGTTGATTCGCAGTAAAGAAACCGATAAAGCCTCTCCTGCCACAAAAATCGAGAGGGGTGTTCCGGAGAATCTCAGGGCGAGATACGATGCGCTGCCTGCTGCGTTGCAGAAAGAATATGATAAAGCTATGTCTCAATTGTTCGGAATGTCGACCGGGGAAGGGCCGGCGTGGGAGTGGAATAGTTCGACGGATCATACGGCGATTATTCATCGGGAGGGTGGGAAGTTTTATTGGTCGGAGGATCAGGCGGGCCAACATGAGGGGTTTGATACAAAAGGAAGAAAGGTTATTACCAATCTCAGCCGGTGGTATCTCGAGCAACTTGAGGGTCAGGCCAAGCGTGAGGTGAGTCCGGACCAGAAGCTTGCTGAAAAGAAGGCTGAGGAGTATTTGAAACGTATTGAGGAAAATGCGGAAAATGGTCCTGGGGGATGGGCGCCCGTGTATCAGCTTGATATCAAGGCTCGAATAAAATTCGAGGACGGAAAACATATCTACGAACTCAATGGAACCCAGATTGCCGGCGAAAAAGAGGCTGATTGTCGCGATGCCTTTAAGAAGGCGGTCATTGAGAAAATGAAGGGCGGGTAAGTTTTTGCGCGCCGGTGAATTGCTACACGGCTATACCTTATTTTTCCAGGATTTCCAGCACTTTCACCAGTAATTTTTCTGCGAGGTAAAAGCCGGTCTCGGGAAGATGGTAGATCAGCTTTTTGGCTTCTTGACTCGTGATATGCTTCTTTTTATTGGCCTGCAACATGAGCCAGATGGTACCTTTTGGCTGGAGGTCGTGGAGTTTCGCGTGAGACCTGGCACGACGATCATCGAGGAGGACGGTTGAAATTCTTTTTTCTTTTGCCAGATTTATTACTTCGATTTCACCTTTTCCGAGCGTGGATGTTGATGTGTATTTTTTCGTTGCCGCGGTGATGTGAATGTTTTTTCCTTTCAGAAATTTGAGAATGGTATCTTTTTCCGCGCACTCTTTTGCGAGAATCTCTTCTTTCACACTTTTTGGTATGTACACCATATGACCATCGAGAAGACCGAGGGCGTTGAGTTTGGCTAAAACAATAATGGGTGAACTATTGGAAACGAGTTTCATAGCATGTCTTCTTCGAGCTCCTTCATGGAATAATTCGATACTATATTGTTTTCCTTTAGAAGATCGAGAGCATCCCACTTGGTGATGTGGAGCATTTCCGAGAGCTTCCCAATGGAAATGGTGCTTGAACGGTATTGCTCAAGAGCATCGTGTTTTTCGACTTCATTGAGCCCTTTTATAATAAGCCTTCGCAAAAAAGTTGCCTTATCGGCATGTGCTTTTTCGGCGGCGTTTTTGAGACGCTTTGCCATGGTGTCGTCTATTCTGGTGGTAATAACTTTGCTCATGTATACATTTTACTCTTTTTGTATACGGGTGTCAAGATCTTGCTTTTTTCCGCAGCAGCATGAGGAAATACCACACAGGCTTGAAAACAAACTCTTTGGCGTGGGAGTAGGAGATGAGGTTGCCGCCAAACTTGGTTTTGAAGTCGGTGACGCCCTGCCAGGGGTGGTTTTTGGCGTCTGGGGGGGCAACGCCGAGGAGATCGTAGGTCGTGCAGCCATGGGCTTTGGCGTCCTGCATAACTTTCCATTGGAGAAGGTATGGGGCCATCATGTTGCGGTGTTCGTAGGAGGAGGCGCCGTAGTAGTAGGTGGCTGTTGTGCCCCAGTAGGTGGCGATCAGGCCGGCGAGGGGAATGGGGGAGCGCTCGCTCGCGCTCGCGTGGTAGGCCATCCAGAGTGCGGAGGCGTCACCGAGCGTGTCGAGCATCGTTTTGTAATAGTGTGGATTATGGATGGAGAAATTATCACGTTCGGCGGTTTGCTCGATGAGTTGGTAAAATTCCTTGAGATGATCTTTGCTGACTTTTTCTATGTACACTCCATGCTTTTGCGCGACCTTGATATTGTAGCGGCCTTTGGGTTTCATCTGCTGGAGGATCTCTTCTTCTGTGAGCGTGAGATCGAGCAGGAGGGTGGTCTGCGGAAAATAGGAAGCGTGGGCTTTTTTGAGATGGAGTTCTTGTGAAATGGATTCGTAGGCATGATGTTGCGTGTTGTGATCCTGTGTTGGTGACTGTGTGACGGGCGGATCGATTCGCAGAAAAATGGCACGCGATTTTTTGGCTATTTCTTGCGCTTTTTTGAGGAACTCTTTGAAAAAATATTCGAGCTGTTCTGGTGTGAGTGCTGTGTCAAATACCGGACCGCGTGGACACTCGAGCCAGCTCATGGAAAAGGGGAGTGTGTGCTGTATGAGAAATCCGCCACCCATGATGGTGTTGTTTTCTGGATCGGTAACCGTGATGAGTTGCGGCCTTTCTTTTCCCGGAATCTGCTCCTGAAAGTGTGCCCAGATGGAGGTCTGGTAGAGCGAGCCAAGTTCCTGGCTTTTGACCCAGCTGTTCCAGTGATGGAGGGTTGTCGAAGTTTGAGGCATTATGAGGTCCTTTTGAGTAAAGACTCAATCATAAACTTTAGCTCTATAATATCTTTTCTCACTATTTCCCAGACTACCTCCATTTCCACTCCGAAATAGTGATGGATTAGAATGTCTCTTGTTGCTGTTATTTTTTTCCATGGGATATCTGGATTTTCTTCTCGCAATTCCGTTGGAAGATTTTTTACAGCCTCTCCTATTACTTCAAGGCGTTTCATGACAGCATCTTGAGATCGCATATCCTCCAAAAAGTCATCATAATTAATATTTTTTGTGTATTTTTCAATAAGTGCGATACTTTCTAATATATGCTTCAAAAATATCGATGCGTCTTTATTTTTTTTCATAAATAGTGATTTTTTCTCCTAAAATTCTCCTTCTTAAAAGAGGATGAATTCCTTTATATGTCAGAACATCTACTTTTTTCCCTAATTTCTCTTCCAGATCTATTTTAAGTCCAGCGAGATCAAATAATGATTTATTTTTATTCATTTGAATCAAAAAATCGATGTCGCTTTTTGGATCGGCATAACCAGTCGCGTATGATCCAAAAATAGCAGCCTTGAGGACTCCCTCTTTTTTTAAAATAGGGATCACTTTCTTGCGAATGTCACTAATGGTCATAGTCTTCATGGCTTTATTGTACCATATGGGCTATAAAAATGAGAAGGAGGGGGGACGGGGATGAGTGGCTACACTCGCAAGACGGGAACAGGCTGCTCCGCTTTGCTACGCAGTATTAATTCATCTTCCTGCGAATAAATGCGGGAATATCGAGCTCGTTTTCGACGGATTTTGGAGGGATGTTCGTCGTTTGCGGCTGATTGATGACACCTTGTTGGCGGAGCTGGGGTTTTTCTTTGACCTGATCGAAGCCAGTGGCGACGACGGTGATCTTGATTTCGCCGGTGTAGGAGTCGTTGATGACGGCACCAAAAATAATATTCGCGTCTGGGTCGGCGGCCTCCGTAATGATGCGGGCGGCCTCGTCGACTTCGAACATGGAGAGATCGTTTCCGCCGGTGATGTTGAAGAGAATACCTTTGGCGCCTTCGATCGACATTTCGAGAAGTGGACTTTCGATGGCTGCTTTTGCCGCATCCTGAGCTCGATTTTCGCCAGTTCCGTATCCGATACCCATGAGGGCGGAGCCGGAGTTTTCCATGATGGCGCGAACATCCGCGAAGTCGACATTGATCATGCCGTGGATCGTGATGAGATCGGCGATGCCCTGCACGCCTTGTCTGAGGACATCATCGACGACGGAGAACGCTTCGTTGATTGGGGTCTTCTTATCAATGAGCGAAAGAAGTCGGTCGTTTGGAATGGTAATAAGTGTGTCGACTTTGTTGCGAAGATTGTCGAGGCCTTCTTCGGCCTGTGTGCGTCGTCGGTGACCTTCGAAGGTGAACGGTTTCGTGACGACGGCGACCGTGAGAATGCCCATCTCTTTTGCGAGTTCGGCAATAATCGGTGCGGCTCCGGTTCCTGTTCCACCACCAAGTCCGCAGGTAACAAAGACCATATCGGCGCCGTCGATGACGGCTCGCAGATCTTCCCGAGACTCTTCCGCTGCCTGCTTTCCCACGTCGGGATTGCTGCCGGCGCCGAGTCCTCGTGTTGTTGCCTTGCCAATATTGATTTTTGAAGAAGCCTCTGAGTAGTAGAGCGCCTGTGCGTCGGTATTGACGGCGATGAACTCCACGCCCTTCAAGCTCGACTTAATCATCCGATTCACCGCGTTTGATCCGCCTCCACCGACACCGATGACTTTGATATTTGCGACGGGCGTCATGTCTGGAATCACTTCCTGTGAGCGCTTGGCGTGTGGGTCGTAGCTCTTGGAGAAGATCGTACGAAGATTTGCTTTCGACTGCTTTGGTTCTGGTGTTGCCATGGTGTTTGGGTCACTGGAATAAGGGTCGAATGAGGTGGGAGTAATTTGTGCGGGTGGGGAGTGAGGGGAATAGGGAACGGGATGCGGGAACAGTGCCTCCGCTGCGCTACGGCACTAGATTGCGGAACCACTTCTTGATTCCACTGGCGGCTTTTTTGAGGTTCAAGCTTCGGAAGGCCATGCCGTAGGGACGTGACTCCATGCGGGTTCCCCAGATGAGGAGGCCGATGGCGGTGGCGTAGGCGGGATCATCTATTTTATCCACGATGCCATCGAAGTTTTGCGGGAAGCCAATCTGCACCGGGAGATTGAGTGTCTCACGGGCGAGGTCGATAACGCCAGGCATTTTTACGCCGGCGCCGGTGAGCACCACTCCTGCTGGCAGCATACCGTCGCGGTGAATACGGGCGAGCTCTTCTTTCACGAGTCCAAAAATTTCCTGATACCTGGCCTGAATAATTTCTGCCATGGCGCGTTTCGAAACTTTTTGGGTGTCGATTTTGCTCATGAGAGAAAGATCTATTGTCTCGCGTTCATTCACATCTTCCGGAATACATGATCCGTACTCGATCTTCATTTTTTCTGAGGTATCTATAGATGTGCGTAGACCGATGGCAATATCATTCGTGACGTTTTCTGCGCCTACCGGAATAACGGCGGTGTGAAGTGTTACGCCCTCTTCGAAGACGGAGATGGATGTTGAGCCGCTGCCAACGTCCACGACTACCACGCCAAGCTCTTTTTGTCGCTTGCTGAGGACGGCTTCCGGGGCTGCGAGACAGTTTGGGATGATATCGTCGATATCCACTCCTGCCTGGAGGACACACTTCTCGATATTTTTGATATTTGGAATGAGGCCCGAAATAATATGCGCCTCAACTTCGAGACGGATACCGGTCATACCCACCGGGTACTTGATGCCTCGCTGTTCATCGACGGTAAAGGTCTTTGGAATAATACGAAGAATTCGTCGGTTGCTTGGAATGTTGACGGCCTGAGCTGCCTCAAGGACACGGTCAACATCGTCTTCGGTAATTTCGTTATTGGCGTTACCCACGGCGATGACGCCTTTGCTATCCATTGATTCGATATGATTCCCGCCAATACCAAGAAAGATATGATTGATTGGTTCACCGGCCATTCGCTCGGCGTCTTCGAGTGAAGCGGCTATAGAGTTGATGGTTTCTTCTACATCAATCACGGAGCCTTTTCTCAGGCCCGTCGATGGAGCAATGCCCACACCAATCACATTGAGAACCTCGGATTTTTCATCGAGGGTTCCAACGACGGTTCGGATCTTCGAACTGCCAATATCTAAGCTAGCAAGGATGCGGGATTTAGCCATCTTACGCGCACTATATTCTATCTGCTGGTTTTTTACAAATTTATTATACGTTTTTTGGCTTCCGCGTGGTGTCGTGAGTATATTTTGTGTTCTCTTATTTCAGCTTTCTTTTGCATGGATTGAGCTTGTATTGCTCAGGTGACAAAATATGATGAAATAGCCTTTTGCAGCCATGATTCTTGGAAGAAATTCCGGAGTGAGATCTCGTGTGCTTGAATACATTTTTTATACAACTAATTTCAGCTTTGTTTTAAAACACCAACGGCAACACCCCATTCTGCTCCGCTTGGCGGGCCTCGATATATTTTCCGTCGAGTTCGGAGAGTTTTTTCATGAGAGAGCGGAACTCGAAACCTTCGAAAATTTTCATGACGTCGTGAAGGTTGAAGTTATGAGTTCGGCAGGCTTCGAGATCGAAGTCGATTTCCACATCGGCGTTGAGAGTCACGAGCGCTTTGCTCATCTTGGCACTTTCTCGACCCTCTTCCATTTTTTTTCTCACAGCGGGGGTCAGTTTTTCCAGATTTTCATAGATATTTTCCACCGTGCCATATTGCTGCAACAGATCACGTGCGGTCACTTCACCAATTCCGCGAACACCCGGAATATTATCCGAGGTATCGCCTCGAAGTGTCTTGTAATCACAAAACTGCTCGGGAGTAATCCCGAAATCTTCTTTCACTTTTTCTGGAGTAAATATAATAATTTCCTGGAAACCTTTGTGCGGGGTAATAACGGAAGCGTCCTTGCTGATGAGCTGAAAGGTGTCGCGGTCACCGGTGACAATATAGGAGTGCACCTCTTTATGCTCATGGTGACTCGGATCGTCTGGGTTCGTCATTTTTTTTGTAATCGTCGCGATCACGTCGTCCGCTTCAAATCCTTCGACGGCAAACTGCGGAATATTGAAGGCGGTCACGAGTTTTTTTATCTCCGGAATCTGATCGTAGAGCTCTTGCGGGCCGTGGACGCGTGTCGCTTTGTACTCAGTATAGAGATCGTCGCGAAAGGTCTTCCCTTTGAGATCGTAGGTCATGACGATGTACTCTGGGCGCATCTTTAAGAGGAGATTCAGCATCATGGAGGCGAAGCCATAGATGGCGTTTGTTGGCTTTCCGCTGCTCGAAGTAAGGAGGGGAATCGCATGAAAAGCG